>CAXNEI010000013.1:0-10196 GCA_964201195.1 Gammaproteobacteria bacterium | reverse complement strand
ATTACGCACTAAGTCAGTGGCGTACCATTCGTTATAAAAAGTGGTGCTGTGTTTAATATTTTGTTGATAGAGCGTGTGCAATAAGGCATGGCCCGTACGATCCGCAGCAGCGCAAGTCCGTGCTGCTTGACCACCTTGACCGAAATTTTTTGATTGGCCACCGAAAGGTCGTTGATAAATTCGACCGGATTCGGTGCGCGAAAAAGGTAAACCCATGTGTTCCAATTCAAACACTGCTTGCGGACCCACTTCACACATATATTCGATAGCGTCTTGGTCACCAATATAATCGGAACCTTTTACGGTATCGTACATGTGCCAGCGCCAATCATCATTCGGATCATCACTCGCAATCGCGCAAGTAATTCCGCCCTGCGCAGAAACTGTGTGTGAGCGAGTAGGAAATACTTTAGAAATAAGCGCAGCATTTTGTCCTGACTGAGATAACTGCAACGCCGCACGCATACCTGCGCCGCCGCCGCCAACAATTACTGCATCAAACGTTAGGGATCGCATCTGTGACATCTGTTAAACTCCCCACAAAATATCTATAGCCCAAATAAAATAAACTAAATTAGCGACTAAACAAATTAATTGGAAGCTTAAGCGCAACACCAGTGGCTTAATATAATCGGTAGAAATAGTCCACAAACCTATCCAAGCATGGCCTACAAGAGCAAGCAACATAAATAAGCTGAATATCTTCATCGGCATGCTGCTGATAAAAGATTTCCACGTCAAATAATCTAAACCGTTATGGCTGAATAAAAACCCCATGATTACTAAAAAATACGCAGCGATAACCACTGCGCTGATCCGTTGAATCAACCAATCGGATAATCCGCTGCGGCCTAAATTGGTGACATTGGCTACCATAACCACACTCCTAAACCTGCCATAATAATAACGGTCAACACTAAAGTGGTTTGTGCAGCAATGCGACTACCGGTTTTTGTTTCTGCATGACCACAATCCATAATCAAATGTTTGATGCCAGCTAATAGGTGATAAACAAAGGCGGCTAAAATACCGAAGATGACTAATTTAACAAACCAATTAGCCAGGACGCCTTTTAAGGCAAAAAAACTTTCAGGTGAAGCTAAAGATTGCTGGAGCAAGTACAATAAAAGCGGAATGCTGATGAATAAAAATAAGCCAGTAATGCGATGCAAAATAGAAGCAATGCCTTGAAGCGGCAGTTGATAGGCAAGAATTTGCGTTATGCCTAAATTGCGTGGCCGTTTATCTTTCACGGTAAAACCTCCAATAGCCATCAATAAATAGGTGGCGGAGTATATCGAATCACTTGTTAAATACAAGGAATTCCATTGACAAACGGGGATCAAATCTTTAGCTTCTCGCCTGCTTCAGAAAGCATCAAGTACTCACGAGGAAAAGCACATGGCTGAAAATACTGCTCAGTTAACAATTGATTCGCGCAACATCACCATGGAGTTTCCTATTCAGAAGGGCACTCTCGGCCCTGATGTGATCGATATTCGCGCATTAGCTGCTCAAGGTTATTTCACCTACGATCCAGGTTTTATTTCTACCGCCGCCTGTGAATCTAAAATTACTTTTATTGATGGCGATCAAGGCACCCTATTACATCGTGGTTATCCTATTGATCAACTGGCCAAAGAGTCAGATTATTTAGAAACCTGTTATTTGTTAATGTATGGCGAACTGCCCAACGCAGAACAAAAAACGCGCTTCGTCAGCACAGTAACCAATCACACCATGGTTCACGAGCAAATTCGTACTTTTTATAATGGCTTCCGTCGCGATGCTCATCCCATGGCAATTATGTGCGGCGTGGTCGGCGCTTTATCCGCTTTCTATCATGACTCGCTGGATATCACCAACGAACGTGATCGAGAAGTCGCTGCTTTTCGCTTAATTGCGAAAATGCCTACGCTAGCGGCTATGTGCTACAAATATTCTATTGGCCAACCTTTCATGTACCCGCGCAACGATTTGAATTATGCGGAAAATTTTCTGCATATGATGTTCGGCATGCCGACTCGGGAAAGCAAAATTAATCCGGTATTGGCGCGCGCCATGGATAGAATTTTTATTCTGCATGCAGACCATGAGCAAAATGCGTCCACTTCAACGGTTCGGTTAGCAGGTTCTTCCGGTGCGAATCCTTTTGCCTGTATCGCTGCGGGTATTGCTGCATTATGGGGACCTGCTCATGGCGGCGCCAACGAAGCAGTGTTAAACATGCTCAATGAAATTGGCGATGTTTCTCGCGTCGATGAATATATTAAACGCGCGAAGGACAAAAATGATCCGTTCCGTTTAATGGGCTTTGGTCATCGCGTCTATAAAAACTTTGATCCTCGCGCTACTGTGATGCGTGAAACCTGTCATGAAGTTTTGCAAGCTCTAGGTTGCGAAAAAGATCCGCTGTTTGAATTAGCCTTGGCGTTAGAAAAAATTGCTCGCGAAGATCCTTATTTCGTGGAGAAAAAACTCTACCCGAACGTAGATTTTTATTCCGGCATTATTTTAAAAGCTATTGGCATTCCTTCTAGTATGTTCACAGTGATTTTTGCATTAGCAAGAACCGTTGGCTGGATTGCTCACTGGCATGAAATGATCAGTGGTGATTATCGTATTGGTCGTCCACGTCAACTCTATACCGGCGCGAAAGAAAGAGATTATGTGCCCGTTGAAAAACGCTGAACCACACATAGGATTTATTGGTTTAGGCGTCATGGGATTTCCCATGGCCGGTCATTTAGCGCGAGCGGGTTATAACATTAAAGTCTATAACCGCTCGACAGAAAAATTAACGCGCTGGCAGTCAACCTATCAAGATTGCCCTAGCGCACAAATCTGCAACCAACTCGCTGAACTGAGCTCCGCCGATATCATTATTACCTGCGTTAGCGATGGCCCAGATGTACAAGCCATTCACGAAATTTTATTGCCGCTCATCAAACCCAATACGCTCTTCATTGATCACTCCACCACTTCCGCAGAAATTGCCCAGCAACTGTACGCTCGCTGCCAACAACACCAAGCGCATTTTATCGATGCGCCTTTGTCCGGCGGACAACAAGGGGCTGAAAAAGGTTGCTTAACCATTATGTGCGGCGGCGATCCACAAGCTTTTTCTCGCGCACAGCCTATGCTTACACATTACGCGAAAAAAGTTGCCCTACTCGGCAGCTCTGGTTGCGGCCAGCTGACCAAGATGGTCAATCAAATTTGTATTGGCGGATTGATTCAAGGTTTAGCGGAAGCGATTCACTTTGCGCAGCAAGCAGGACTTGAAGTCGAGCAAGTGATAGATGTGATTCGCCAAGGTGCAGCACAATCTTGGCAAATGGAAAATCGTTATCAGACGATGATTGCTGATCAATATGAACATGGCTTTGCGGTGAATTTAATGCGTAAAGATTTCAACATCTGCTTAAACGAAGCGCGCAAACTCGGCATACAACTACCAGTGACCGCACTGGTAGATCAGTTTTATGCCGAGGTACAAGCTCAGGGCGGCGGCCATTGGGATACCAGCAGTTTATTAAAACGATTACGCTCTCTTTAACTTGTATAAATGGCTTTGCACCATGACTCACGATACATAATACTTGAAAGATGAAACTACTCACTAGTCTGACAGAATGGCTCACCGGATTTAAGCAGGTTTCGCTGAAGCGAAAACTTCAGGGCGAATCGTCAACAGAAACCTCAACTACCATCCCTGCGGACAAAGAACAGCTCAATCAGTTAGATATCACCGAAGCGCAGATGACAGCGCTACAAAATACCCTCATTCAACAATTTTTATCTTGCTTAGCGGAATCTCACATCACCGATGCCATGGCAAAATGGCAAAAGCTCTATGAAAATTTTCGCATTGGTTTACAGTTGGGCTTTCAAACTTTCCACGAAACATTGAATGAGAGCGGCGAATCCGCTTCCGTATCCGATGCCTCACAAGAATTAGATTCCGATAACTGGGAAAAACTCTCTGTCCAATTACTCAGTCGTTTCGATCACGATTGCGCGCATGAAATCCAACAAGCCTTTAATGCACCAGAAACTTTTATTACACAATCCATGATTATGGACTGGCTGAGCACAACCCATCAGCAATCTCATGCTGTTGGCACCCCCTTGATTAAACAAATGCTACCGCTTGCCCAGCAAAATATTGTGCAGCACGTGACATCACTGAATACTCATCTACAGATGAGCGCTTCGCTTGAAAAGCTGATGGCCAATCCCGGTGCTATCGCGGTGAGTTTTGAAATGTATTTATGGGCGCGCTATATCAAGGTAAAACATATTGGTGGCTACGCAGGAAAACTACAAAGCTTATTGCAAATTACACCCCGTATTGCACCTCGAGTGCCGGTGGTACAGCGATTAGCAGATCTGCGCGTCATCGACACGAGTTTGTTAGCCAACACCGCCGATAAAAATGCCAACTCACATTTAAAACAATTGAATGAGTGGGCACAAACGCAAACAAAAAGCCGACTCAGCATGTGGGAGGATATTCGTGAAGGGCATGCAGAGAAAAATCCGCCGAAAGAATAATTCGTTTGGTTTAACTTAAGAGGGACCGTTCGGGCTGAGCTTGTCGAAGCCCCTCCTCAAAAACAATTGCCCTTCGACAAGCTCAGGGTGAACGGATTAATTATTAAATGACTCCGTCAACTAAAAAATTTAAGGACTCTTCAACTGACTTGCCAACGCATCAAGCGGATCGACTTCTGCTGGCAGCGCTTTTGTTTTTGGCTGCGCAGCCAACGGCACCGGTGATTTTATTTGCGGCGCTTCCTGTTTAGGCAACGCAGGCATCTCCTGTTGCTGCGGCTCAACTCTTTTCATTATTTTTCTTTTCGGCTTTTTCACTGTCTTTTTAGCTGCTGGTTGTACTGACACCGCTTTAGGTTGTGGCGATACTGCTGGTGTTTGTGCTGGCATATTCTGCACTGCAGCGGGTAACTTGGCATCGGAAGGTTTATCTTGCGCAAACTCATCAATATGGCGCATCAGCGATTCAATTTGTGGTCTATGGATATTATCCGGCTCTCCTGCAACATAGGCTTTAAAATGCTCCTGCGCTAAAGTGATGTTAGTCACCGCTAAATTATAATGGGCTTTGCTATTGCCTGGATCAGCATTCACGGTGCGAGCAAAATAATCACGGGCTTTTTCATACTGCGCTAGTTTAAAGGCGATATTACCTAAGCGATATAAAGCCCGAGACTGCTTCGCATCTAATTCTATCACCGCAAGATATTTATCTTCTGCTGCCGGCAAATTCCCCGCGCGATAAAAATCATCGGCTTCCGTTAATAATGCCGGCATCCGTTCTTTAATATATAAATTCTCCTGGCCGCCCTTTGGGTGCGCTATGGGCAAATGCAAAATAGAACAGCCTACCAAAGGAACCATAAGGCTCACTAACAGTGTTTTTTTTAAAACCGTACCTAACTGTATGCGCTTCATAACCTTTGCCACCATATTTTTAATGCGTTGCTCGCCACTTATCATACCAAGCCAACTTAGCTGCAGCCCTAGCATAAACCTCAGAATCAGCAGGCGCCGTCTGAATTACTTGCCGCCATAAAGCCATGGACTGATCTAAATCGGAATATTCTAACCGTAAACCTTTTTGATACATCACTTCAGCATCACTGACAGCACGCGCTGAAGAGGTTGGATTTAACGCAACTGGCGCGGTTTTTTTAACAACAACAGAGGGCATCGTTGTAGAAGCAGGTTTTTTTTCTGCTGGCGGAGCAGCCATTTGCGTTAACGGCGCCAAGGCTTCAGCCTTCTTCCGATATTGTTCGGCTAATACTGGATTCCCCGCTGCGGTCGCTGCTTGTGCACGACTGAGATATTCATTCATCACCGACTGAGTGACTTTCCGATAATAGGCGCTGTGTTGATTGCCCAACCAAGCTTTTTCTTGCGCAAGAAACTGAGCCCACAAAGTAAAGGCTTGAGCCTTATCACCGGCTTGATAGCTTTTATCTGCCTGATGATAGAGATCCAATAAATGGCTGACGGTGCTCTGGATCTTAGATAAGTTTTTCTGTCTACCACCCGAGGCCTGTATTTTTTTAGCGGCTTGCTCTAATAAAGGAGCGAGTTGCCCTTCATTGCCGGCTACATAAGACCGCCAAATAGCCTTGGGTAAACTGGTAGTTTGCAGCATCTCATTGGCTGAACCGGCAACCATCATTGATGCAGAAGTTTTTTTTTCCGCTGTGCGGGAAACTTTGCTTGCCTGACTCAAGCTATTTCGCACCGGCGCAGGCAAATCTAAATGTGCTGCAGCCAATCGAGGCAAAGGTAACGCTGTTGTTGCGGAAGCTACCGACGCAGGCGCCATTGCTGCTTCTGGCACCATAGCGGGTTGTGCAGATTTTTTCGACGCAGGCCCTAACTGCCAAGCGGATTCATGTTCAACCGCCGGCTCGGCCATAGCCCCTGGCTGCTGAGCCATAGAGGACACCGGCGCTTCGACAACTTGCGCCTGCTCTACAGATTTTACTTCTGGCTTCTGAGCAGTACCTAATTGAGGTTGTAAGAAATAATAGGCCACCGCCACCAGGGCACTCGCCAAAGTAGCTGCTGCCAGAATGGCTAATATAGCAGGCCACCATTTTTTGCTGGCAGATTTAGCTGTAGGCGCAGTGAAAAGATCCTGCTCTGCTTCAGCTTCCGGCATATACAGATCATCAAGATCGAGATCATCCAGCTGTAGCCCTGCCTCTTGCTGATCAAAATCAGGCAAGTCATTCACTCGATTCATTGAAGGCGCAACATAAGGCGCTCGAGATTCTACCGCCTGACGAATCTGGAAAGTAAACCGCAATTCACCAAAACTGACCTGATCCCCATCTTCAAGAACAACGCGATCAATCTTAAAACCATTGACCCGCACACCATTTAAGCTGCGCAGGTCTTGCACGCCATAGGCTTCTTCCGCAAAAGTGATTTCTGCATGATGACGAGAAATATTTTTATTCTGTATTACCCAACCACAGTCGTGACCACGACCAATCAGCAGAGGAAACTGACTAAATTCTCTTTCTTGTCCTTGCTCATCAACAAAACAAATACGCTGCTGCGCTAAATGCGACAGTATTTCCGTATAATCCTCGCGCCCCTCGTCCCTGGGCGCGGCAAATTGAGCTTCCATCATGAATACATCCTCTGGCAACTACACTGGATGCTTAAAAAAACACCTTGTTGAATTCTAGCACAATAAGAGTAATCTACTCGACGGCAACCATAAGGGAATTTTGATACATGCTAGACGCGATCAAAAAGGATTTTAAAAACAAAGATGATATCACTGGATATCTCGAACGCCCCACCGACTCGCTGTTCTGGATTTTAGAAGAACCTCACCATTTAACTTATTTAGGTCAGCGTAAATATTACTCGCTCTATTTAGCTGCCAGTCTTTTACGCCCCCAACACAAAGCGCTGGTTAAATTCATTCAACCCCACTGGCTGAATTATCATCGCATACGCCAAAAATTTATGGATGAATCTCAATTATTGCGTAGCCTGCATGGGCCAGGGTTTCCTCAATGGATTACCAGCGGACGCTTTCACGAACAGCCTTATTTTTGCTATGCCTGGCCAGAAGGCAAACTCCTCAGCAGTCATCTGACAGAACGGGATTTATTTCCGCTCAGTACCTTACGCAGCGTGGGTTTATTTATTGTGGCGCAACTCCTTCAGCGCTTAGTCTACTTACATGAACGAATTAATCCCCTCGCACATGGTGAAATTAACGTAGACAATATCTTATTAGATACGCAGCAAAAAGTGCATATTGTGGATTTCAGTTGTAGTTATTTTATTCACACCAGAATGCAAAAGAATATTCACTGGACTGGTGCATCCGCTTATTTAAGTCCAGAGCAAGCACAAGGAAAACCCTGGGAATGCCCCAGTGATATTTATCAATTAGGCATTTTATGTTACGAGTGGTTTACTGGTCAGCGTTGGAATCGAGGAAAAACCACGCAAGAAAGAAAAAGATTCGCCGCTTCAGCCCATTTACCTCGTGCTGATTTTCTGGTTTCACAAGGTTTATCTCCTTCGCTATCCGCGCTGGTCGCAGCCATGCTCAACCCTGTAGCAGAAAAAAGACCTTCGGCGATTTGGTTGCAACAACAATTAAAAGATTATTGATAATATTACCGACGGCTTTATACTCGCCCGCTCTTAATTATTTTCACCACAAGTACCCGCTATGACTGAATCAAAAACCCTTGACGACCAACACCCATGCCCTTGTGGTAGCCGCTTAACTTTTGGCGTCTGTTGCAAGCCTTTGTTAGCTGGCCAACCTGCGCTCTCCGCTGAACAACTGATGCGTTCTCGCTATACCGCTTTTTCTTTAGGCAATGCAGACTATTTATTGAACTCTACCCATCCTAGCCTGCGCGATACGCAAGAAGAGAAAGAGTTAATAGACTCTTTCAGCACACAAGAGTGGTTGAGCCTACAAGTGTTAGCAACGGAAAAAGGCACAACCAAAGACACTAAAGGCATCGTAGAATTTATTGCTCACTATCAACATGCAGATGGCCACCACCATCATCATGGCGAAGCCTGCGGTGGCCTACATCAACTCCACGAGCGCGCTTATTTTGTGAAAGAAAATAATCATTGGTATTACAACCAAGGAGAATTTCTGAAACCGATAAAAATAGGCCGCAATGATCCTTGTTGGTGTGGCAGTGGAAAAAAACTTAAGCAGTGCCATGGCACTGCGTAATAGCAGGAATAAAACTCTATGAGGCTTCACGCAAAACACATTGCCGGTATTTTTATTCTCTGGTTAATGACTCATTCTCTTTTTGCAGCAGAAATAACTCCTCCAGCAGACTGTTCTTTTCATGCGAATCGATTAGTAGAAATTTCTAGCAAACGATTCACCCATTCCCTGCACCGAAAATTTAATCAATTACAAGTGATGCGCTATCGCAACGGCGCCTTCACCCCCATCACTTATCAATTTGAACAAAAAGATTTCACCCCTACTGCATCTCATGCAGACAGCCTCACCAATACAGATCGCTTACTGATTCGCGCAAATGATTTAGGTGAAATCCTGCCGTCTAATACCAGACAAACCTATCTCGATAAAATCACGATTAATTCAATGGAAGGCCGCGGCACTGTCTATATTGTTGCAGCACAAAATGCAGCAGCACAAGAAACGCATATTCACTATTCAAAACGCACTGGCTTATTAGAAACCGATTGCTTCAAACTCAAAACCAGCACAAAAAACTTTCTTATTTGGAATGGATTTTTTTATAAGCCGTTGAGCGAGCAAGCGGATAAGAAAGGCGAGAAAGCCGATCGTAATTTATTAGACAGCTTCAAGCTCAGATTATCCGCTAAATTATTAGGGCCCTTGCCGAGAATGGATGCCGATAATTCCGATATTATTCCCAAATTAATTGCTATCGATGAAGGCCCATTGCGCACTCGTCTCCTGATGAAAGCCACAGTGACAGTGTTAAAAATTCCCGTGACTTATATTGATATGATCTGGACGGTGGATAATGTTTCCATCACTAATATGGTCACTGTGACTATTCCTCCCCTGCTCACAAAGATGGTTAGCCAACCCTATGTCAGCATGTCGCTCGATGGCCGCAAACTGGATGGCGGCTCAGTATTAACTTCCGTAAATCCCAATAAACCTACCCAGGTAAACGGCAGAATGGATGCACAAGAAACTGCGCTCCATGGTTTGTCGCTAGATCCACGAAGAAACTGGGTGCGCTTACGATTCCCTGTGCCTTTGGTCATTAGCAGCCAAGTGATTTTGCCACAAAATTTCAACACACCTTTTACACTGCTGTATCAAGACGATAAAAATCTGGCAGATAGACCAGAAAGATTTACTGGCCAAGAACCGAATGTGGGTTATCAAATGACTAATTTTCCTTTAACGGGCCAATTTATTTTTAAATTCAGTTTATTTTTTTCCGATGGGGTTGAAGCGCCGCCGGTATAAAGCATATACTGTATTAAATCACAGACGTGTATTTAACCACAGGACGGTCTTATGAGCGCTCAGCTTACCCCTCGTCAACAACAAATTTTGCAACTCATTCAAGATCATTTGCAAGAAACCGGTTATCCGCCCACAAGAATGGAAATTGCTCAAACCCTCGGCTTTA
>CAXNEI010000012.1:0-10330 GCA_964201195.1 Gammaproteobacteria bacterium | reverse complement strand
AGCTACTCATCAAGCTAACCCTTATTTTATTATTGCCCTTTATCGCAATGAAATTCCTGCTTCCTAATGATTTATCCTCCGCGGAAGGCAGCGGCCAACTTGCGCAACAAATGGCGCAGATAAAATCTCTGTTTACGATAGGGAAAGCTGCTTTGGCAAACAAAGATACTCTCAGCTCATTAGAGCAACTGACACAAGGCACTGATCAGAGCGCCGAACAAGCCATTGAGCAATCAGCCCCAGCCACAGAAAAACAGGAAGAAGAAGTTTTTTATCGCTGGAAAGATAAGCATGGTCTGTGGCATTTTTCCCAAGCGCCTCCTCAAAATGGCGCCTATACCACGATGAAAGTTGGCAAAGGTAATGTGTTGCCAGCTACAAAAACCGAAAAACCCTCTACCGAAATCAGCAGCGAAACAAACGCAGAGAATAAGACAGCAGAGACGACGCCGTCTTTTATTAGTGGTTTGGTCAGCTTATTGAAGCAGGCCAAACAAGCCCAGGATGCGGGCAAACAACATACTGAGGCATTGCAGAAGCAGGAATAAAGAGGACTTCTCCCCAAAAAAAAGGGCAATCTAAGATTGCCCTTTTTGCTAACAGACTACACAACCAACAAATTAAAAAGCTACTTGTGTACCGAAGCTTAAATAATTGTCGTTAGTATTTGCTACGCTCTCTTTAAATTGAACATATTCAGCATACACTTTCGCTTTTTTGCTCAATGGATGCTCGACACCCACAGCAATCAGATCACGATCTGCAGTGGTTGCGCCCGCATTCTTTTCCTTGTTAGCGCCATACTCGCCTTTCAATACTACGCTGCCTTCATACAGGCTGTAAGCTGCGCTCAACATATAACCATCAGCTTCTAGACTCGTAGCACTGGCGGTATCTTGCCCTTGTTGATAAATGCCGCCTAAGCGAATATCTCCCAGCGTGACGCCACCAACAAGACGTACGTGATCCCACTTTTGAATAGCGCTGTCATAAGCAATAGCGCCATAAATACCGTCTTTATCATAGACAACAGAGGCAGCATAAGAATCAGTCAAACCTGTTTCAGTACCTGCAGTACCATCCACATCAACGTTTTCACCAGGAGAAACCATCACATTCACTTGCAAGCTATCTGCAATTTTATTGGATCGATACGCTAACATATTGGTTTGTCGGATCTCACCACTATTGTTACCAAAAACAGCAGTATTGGTTGAACCAAACAAGAATTTCATATCCCCAGCGCGATCATTAAATAAATCCACACTACCTTGCGCTGCTTTTAATGGGGTATCCATACGGCCGATCATCACATCACCCAATGTCTCGGAATGCAAACCAGCAAATTGGTTGCGTCCTGACAAAACGTTAGCGCCGGCATCACCGGTCACATCTACGCCCCACTCGATTTGATAAAAAGCTGTGGTTGCATCATCAATAGAGTCTGAACCTTTCACACCAAAGCGTGAATCATTATTGACTAATTCCCAGGCATCTTTAGCCGTTGCCGTTTCTTTATTGGTTTTTTGCACAGACGCATCTACGCGACCGTAAAAACTTGGGCCCTCGGCATAGGCCAAGCCAGTTGCTAATAAACTCGCGCTGACTGCCAAAGTTAATAACTTCACTTTCATAGACACTCTCCTAAATGTGTTAACCATACTGTAAGGTCTTGCTTACGCGGGCGAGTGTAAGAGGCGAATGTGACAAAATAATGAAATAGTTTGACCTACGGATTCGCTTTAAACAAATGCTGAGTGACTTTAGGTTTATCCCAATCTCCTTCTAAAGAAAAATGGAAAGTTGCTAATTTATCTAATCGCGATCCCAAAGCTTTATCAATCATATAAAGCGTAGCCGCAGCGGGTACACCCCCAATTACCGCAGCAGGAATCACCAAATTACGCCCCACCGGTACCGTTAAATCTAATTGCTGATCCAATGTATGCTTATCTAAATAGGCTTTACCCCTTACAACAAACTGTATCGAAGGCCCAGTGACAGCAAATTGTGGCGTACTTAATATGCCCTGACTTAATTCAAAATGTCCTTTCATTTGATCGTAGCTGATACCCTTTTTAAATAAATCACTAAAATCCAATTGCAAGCGTCGCTGCAGATGTTGAATATTGAATAAACTAACCGCCTTAATAGAAGAAGCCGCTTCTACATCCAATAATTTTCCTTTCATTACCGACACATCAAACGAACCCTTTGTATTCATTAATGAGGCATTAAAAGGTGCGCCAGGCCAAGTCAAATCGAACGTAGTTTTTGCTTGCTGACTGGTTGCGCTGGGCGTGTAACCCCAGGCATTCATCACTGCATAAATATCTTGGGTTTCTGCAGTACCTTCAAAATGGGTACTGGGTTTATTCAGCACATTCCATAAACCATGCCCTTGCACATGCAGCTCTTTAAACTGCCCATCCACACGATTAATTTGCAATCCATCACGCTGCGGCTGTGTTTGCAAACGCCAAGAACCCCAATCTTCATTCGCTATCTTTAATCCCTCTATACTGATATTCAGCGGTGGCCAACCAGATGGATCGATATGCTTTGCAATCGTTAATAGATGAATTGATTTTGCATGATTCGCAGGATCTTTTAACTGTGCAAGCCAATCTGCATCTATCATTAATTTTTTCACCTCTATGGCAAGCGGCGTTCTAACAGTAGTTTTTTCGGTAGGAATGCGCATAGCTGCCACCAGATAATCATTTTTTATGCTTAATCGGATATGCCGATTATGTTTTTCTCTTACAGTTTTTATCCCTGCAGAAACTGGCTGACCCAATAACATGCCCGTTAACTTCGACGCCTGTAAACCGGTATCGGCTTGATAGGTCACTTGGCCTTTTATTTGTTGCGCCGCTAATCCGGCATCGATCAAATTCAATTGAATATTGTCTAAATCTACATTCACTTTAATTTTTGACGCGACGGGATGACTGATCGATTCCTCTAATGGAATATCTAAATTTAATGCTACGGCTATCGGCCCTTGACCTTCTAAAGAATTAATCACATCGGACAAAGATTCTCGAATAGGTGAAGTCTGCAATACATGCACACCATCGGCGGCATTACTGCGCACCTGTGCAGCTACACGTAAATGAGGAATCTCAGTAGAAGAAAAATAGGGCACGGTCACTATCCCTGTAGCTTCACTGTTTTTCTCTATCCTTCCGTGCTTTAATTGAATTTCTGCTTCACGCCCTAAAATTAAAGCATCCGCAGTAACCGATGAAAGTTTTGGCCAAGGTGGTGAATAATCCAATTCTGCTTGCTCTACCTGATAACGCATCTGAAAAGTATGCTGTCTATTTTCCAGAGAAGCCTGCGCACCCACCGATCCATTAAATAAGAAATTACCTTCCGCCAAATGACCAGATAAAATTGCAGTATCCAACCAATGCACTAAGCCTGGACTCATGGCTTGCGTCGGTAAATATTTCGGCGTATCACGTCCATCACCATTCCAGACGCTGGCATTTAACCGCAAAATGGCAGGCCCCTTCAGCGGAAAAGTCATCGATATGAATCCACGTCCTTGAGCACCGTTGGCTAAAACACTGACCAAACCACTTTCTAGTTGCAACTGATGACGATCATCGGTAAACCAACGCAATTGTGTTGATAATTGCTGCGCTGAAACAGGCCAACGAAAAATATCCTTTAAATCGAGGGTAAAATTTTTGCTATCAACACGAATAACGCCTTTTTCTAAATTGCCGGCCACAAAACCATTTAAACCAGAAAATCCTGGGATGGCGTTATAAGCTTGACTACTCAACTGAGAAAAAGTCGAACTGAAATTCATCAGCTTAAATTTTTCTACGGCATCACTGGCTAATAATAAATTGACTCCAGTTAATTCCCCTTGGGGTTTTAATGCTGTTAATAATGCGCCTACAAAAGGTGTGCTATCCAACAACCATGCGATAGGTAATCGACTGGCCTGGATGCGCCACAATGGATTTTTTTGCGTAGCATCTTGTTGTTGCTCCACAAAAATTCGCTCATTTTTTACCATTCGACCCGCATATTGCATAGTTAAAGAATCCACTAATACACGCCAATTGTGCGGATTCGATTTTTGCCATTGCACCCGCGCTGAAAGCTGTGGAATCACTTTGCTTATTTTCTTATTAGCCTGCGATAAATGATTGACTTGAGATAAATGAATGCGCGAAGCCTGTAGATGACCTTGAGCCCAACTGATTTTTTCAGTGCTCAATAGAGAGGATTGAGTAGCGGTTTTATAATGTATACGCACTTGCTTCAATGTGATGTGTTGTTGCCGCAAAATAGAATCAATCCATTGCGATAATTCAAAGGGCGTGGAACTCATGGGAATACCCACCAGCTGCAACTGACCTGCTGGTGTTTTCCTTAGGGTAATTTCAAGCCCCTCAATATCCATACCGCGCAAACGTAGCGCGTGATGCCATAAACTGCTCAACAAATGAATGTGCAATTTAATTTGTTGAAGACGAGGAAACTCTTTTTGCTCTTGTATTGATCGCTGGGTTGCTTTAGCAATATGAATATCGGTTGCATAAACGACAGGGTTCAGAATTTCCCAATGGGCTTCTAATTTTCCTATGCGAATGGGTACATTGAATTGCTGGGAAAGCCACTGTTCTAAAATAGGTTTATAACTCGGTGCCGTGGTAACTACATACCGCCCCACCAAGCTATAAATAGCACAGAGAAAAAATACAATAGCGCTGAAAAAATACAGCTTTCTGGAAACAACTTTAATCATTGATTATTTATGTACAAGAATAGAGTGATCTTTGGCCTGAGAAAGTACTTGATGTGTTGTGCACTCGTTAGCAACGGAACAAAAACTACAAACGTACTGCGCGATCTGTTTTAAATCACTAATGCTTACATGAGATCCTTCCACACGAATACCCTGTTCTCTTAATTTTGCCAAAGTACGCGAAAAAGTTTCCAACTCCATACCCAATCGCGAAGCAATCAGTGTTTTGCTATAAGGCAATTCAAAACCGCGATAATCCAAATCATGCAGCACACAAATGCGCTGGAGAAAACAGGCCACCATTTGCGCTGCAGATAAAGTAGCTTGATGCTCCGCTTCCACCTCAGCAAGATGCGCCTGCTTCGAAATGCGCGCAAGCAAATTCAGTGCGAAGGCAGTGTGTTCTTTAGCCGCATCTTTCAGCCAACTGATAGAGAAACTCAGTAAAGTGGATTCATCAATAGCTTTAGCGCTAGCGCGATGGTTTCTACAAGCATCCATGATTTCACTGTCGCACAAGGTTTGCCCGATGGTTAAGAGATCAATGGTTTTTTCACCACCCTCTGCATTTTCCCGATAGAGCTGTATGGCGCCACTGGTAATTATGTAGAATTGCGCTACTGGCTCACCATAACGAAAAACAGTTTGTCCGCGGGAATAGTGACGCAGACGACCTTCCTCTAACAAATTATCTTTGTCTTTTTCAGTTAAGCCTGAAAACAAAGGCATGACTCTGATAATAGGAGGCAATAGCATCGGTGACATAAGCACCTCGCAACGAATGAAATAAAATCAAAAAGAGAGGCATGGTACTCGCGAAGAGAGGTAAAATTCAAGAGATAAAGCAATAGACAAAAATCGAAAGCTAACGATCAATGCCAAATAATACTTGCTGACTTAACGCAAGCTCTTCTATAATGGATACACAATTTTGTATATCACAATGCGGGCCATTCATGAAATTACAAATCGCCAAATGGGGCAATAGCCTAGCGTTGCGCCTGCCTACAACCTACATAAGATACACGGGCTTTAAGGCGGGCGATAAAGTGCAAGCCAGCCTCACTGCTGACGGCAGCTTAAGCATTCATCCAGCTGACTGGAATCGCAAAGCCTTCTCTCAAGAACTTGCTACATATCATGACACCCTACCCATAGGAAAATCTGTCATAGATCAATTGAGGAAAGAGGCGCGCTATTAATGATTTATGTGGACACCAGCGTGTTGGTAGCCTTATTTTTAAAGGAATCGAAAAGCGCAGAAATTATTCAGTGGTACAGCCACTGCACTGCCGACATGATCTCTGCAACTTGGTGTGTCACTGAATTCGCCAGTGCGCTCAGCCTCAAACAACGAGCTCGCCAAATTACCGCAGAACAAAAACACATTGCCTGGCAACAATTTGAACGCCTCTGCGCCCATGATCTGCAATTAATTCCTTTAGAGCCAAAAACTTTCCATCATGCTAGCCTACTCATCCTTGAAAATATTTCAGGTTTACGGGCAGGCGATGCGTTACATCTTGCTGCAGCCATAGAGGCCAAGGCAAAAAAAATAGCTACGCTGGATACCCTTCTGGCTAAAAATGCTCAACAACTCAAAATGAAATGTATTTTTTGAGCTAATACGACCTAACTTTTTTGTGTAATTATTATGAAAACCATTTCCATCCGCGGTGCTCGCACCCACAATTTAAAAAATATCGATCTTGATTTACCGCGTGACAAACTCATTGTCATCACCGGGTTATCAGGCTCGGGAAAATCTTCATTGGCTTTCGACACCTTATATGCCGAAGGTCAAAGACGTTACGTAGAATCTCTGTCCGCCTATGCGCGACAATTTTTATCCTTAATGGAAAAACCGGATGTCGATCACATTGAAGGTTTATCGCCAGCGATTTCCATCGAACAAAAATCTACTTCGCATAATCCGCGCTCTACGGTCGGCACTATTACCGAAATTCACGATTATTTGCGTTTGCTTTATGCTCGCGTGGGAACACCTTATTGCCCAGAACATAAATTACCTCTCACTGCGCAAACCATCAGTCAAATGGTGGATCAATTAATGGCGTGGCCAGAAAATACCAAAGTGATGATTCTGGCGCCCATTATTCGCGAACGCAAAGGCGAGCATTTAAATATTTTCGAACAGCTGAAAGTGCAAGGATTTATTCGTGCCCGCATTAATGGCCATTTGCATGAATTAGACGCCACACCGAAATTAGCCAAAAATCAAAAACACACCATCGAAGCGGTGATTGACCGACTGAAAATCAACAGCGACAGCCCCACGCGATTAGCAGAATCCATCGAAACTGCATTGAAATTAGCCGATGGTATTGCGCTGGCAGCCGACATGGATAATCCGAAAAATGAATTGCTGTTCTCCGCAAAATTCGCGTGTCCGCATTGCGGCCATAGTTTAGAGCAACTGGAACCACGATTATTTTCTTTTAATAATCCCGCCGGTGCTTGCACCACCTGTGACGGTTTAGGCGTACAACAATATTTTGATGAAGACAAAATGATTAACAGCGATGAGCTGTCCTTACCACAAGGGGCGATTCGTGGCTGGAGTCAACGTCATGTCTATTACTATCACATGCTCGAATCGCTCGCGCGGCATTATGAGTTTGATATTCACTTGCCGTTTAAAAAATTACCGAAAAAAGTTCAGCAAGTGTTATTACACGGCAGCAACGACGAAGCGATTAAATTTACCTACGTGAATGATCGCGGTGATTCAGTAAAACGCACCCATCCTTTTGAAGGCGTGATTCCTAATGCTGATCGCCGCTATAAAGAAAGCACTTCCAATGCGGTGCGCGAAGAACTGGCTAAATATATCAGTACCTCTCGTTGCAAAACCTGTGAAGGCTCTCGCTTGAATCAGGGCGCTCGTCACGTTTATATTAAAAAACACAGCTTGCCTCATGTGAATCAATTTTCTATTGCTAAAGCAGTCGATTATTTTAATCAGTTGCAATTGAGCGGGCATCAAGGTGAAATCGCAGAAAAAATATTAAAAGAAATTCGTGCGCGATTAACTTTTTTATTAAATGTCGGTTTAGATTATTTAACCCTGGATCGCTCAGCAGAAACTTTATCCGGCGGCGAAGCCCAACGGATTCGATTAGCCAGTCAAATTGGCGCTGGCTTGGTCGGCGTCATGTATATTCTCGATGAACCTTCTATTGGTTTGCATCAGCGCGACAACGAACGCCTACTCGGCACTTTAATTAAATTACGCGACATGGGTAATACGGTGATTGTGGTAGAACACGATGAAGATGCAATTCGCAATGCAGATTTCGTTGTCGACATGGGCCCCTACGCCGGCGTGCATGGCGGTGAAGTGGTATTCGCCGGCACACCAAAGCAGATTCTGAGCTGCGAAAAATCCATTACAGGAGAATATCTCTCTGGTAAAAAAACCATTGCAATCCCCGGTGATCGAATTCCCTATAATCCAGAGCGCGTATTAAAATTAGTCGGCGCCAAGGGTAATAATTTAAAAAATGTATCGCTGGAAATTCCCCTAGGTTTATTCACTTGCATCACCGGCGTATCTGGCTCTGGAAAATCCACTTTAATTAATCAAACCTTATATCCGATTTTAGCCACTGAACTCAATGGCGCTACTACATTAGAAGCAGCGGAATACGAAAGCGTCGAAGGACTCGACTTGTTAGATAAAGTGGTCGACATAGATCAAAGCCCTATTGGTCGAACGCCGCGCTCAAATCCTGCGACTTATACTGGAATATTTACGCCGATTCGTGAATTATTTGCCGCCACCTCGGAAGCCCGTTCACGTGGTTATCAAGTGGGTCGATTTAGTTTTAATGTTAAGGGTGGACGCTGCGAAGCCTGTGAAGGCGATGGCTTAATTAAAGTTGAAATGCATTTCATGCCTGACATTTATGTCATGTGCGATCAATGTAAAGGAAAACGATATAACAGAGAAACCTTGGAAATTCACTATAAAGGCAAAACCATTCATCAAGTGTTAGACATGACGGTGGAAGATGCTCACGAATTTTTTGCGCCAATTCCCAGCGTTGCGCAGAAATTAAAAACTTTAATGGATGTGGGCTTGTCTTATATTCGCTTGGGTCAATCAGCAACGACTTTATCTGGGGGTGAAGCACAACGGGTAAAATTAGCCAAAGAATTATCCAAACGCGATACGGGAAATACTTGTTATATTTTAGATGAACCCACCACCGGTTTGCATTTTTATGACATTCAACAATTGCTCAACGTATTAAATCGATTGCGCGATCACGGTAATACGTTAATTGTGATTGAACATAATTTAGATGTAGTCAAAACTGCTGACTGGGTCATTGACCTCGGCCCTGAAGGCGGCAATGGCGGCGGAGAAATTATTGCCTCTGGCACACCGGAAGAAATTGCAGAATTATCTCATTCGCATACAGGGAGATTTTTAAAGGGGTTGTTGGAAGTTAAAGGGAAGAAGAAAAAGAAATAATGTAGATCCACCCCCCCTTTTTCAAAGGGGGAAGCTCACTTTTTTCAGCCGCGTAGCGGCTATTGATGGTAGGCAGGTCGTTTACGGCCTGCAAAAATAAATGCAAAAAATATTTCGTCCCAGAGGGACGAGTGAAGAGGAGAATGGTGATGGGAAATATAGAATTCACACGGGGTAACAATTCATCAGCGCTTTTTCTTCACTATGATGAAAACACACTTAAAGAACCATATGGAGAAATACTTGATGATGTTTTCAGTACAGCAATTATAGAAATGCCTGATCAATCTCAGCCTAGTGATTACGTAAAATCCATAGGAAATAAATTAGTAGAACTGGCTGGTTTTATGTCGATATTATCTAAGCACAATGCTTATCAGCATGAAAAAGAATATCGTCTTTTAAAAATTTATAATGCTGCAGAACCTCTGCCCGAAGAAATTAAAACAAGATATCGAGAATACGATGCCATTCAATATACTGAACTCAACTGGGAAGGAGCCCTTAAATTTATCAAAGTCGGCCCTGCAGCAAACCAACCAAAAGCAAAAAAATTCGCCGAAGATTGTCTAGCTGAATTTGGAATTACAGATGTTACTGTTAATTGTTCGGATATTCCCTACCGATCTTTCCGCGGATAAAAACATTCACTCGTCCCTACGGGACGAAATTTTTTATTATTTCCCCATGCAGGCCGTAAACGACCTGCCTACCATCAATAGCCGCTACGCGGCATTTAATCGGCGCAATGCGCTGCGCTTATTGACGCCCTACTTACTGCTTAAGCATTTAACCACCCCACCCCTTCGGGGCACCCCTCCACAGGAGGGGAATTTATGACATTATTTTTTCATGTGCAGACCATCAATAGCCGCTACGCGGCAGACCTACAACTACTCCACATATCCCAATAAAAGCGCCTCCAACTGCTGTGCAAAACTTTCTACAACACCCTGCTCCGTAGTAATAATATCTCTGATGGGAATAGGGAGAAAAGAAACAGCTTCAAGCACAGCCACCATCAATTGCTCATTTAATTGATCGTGATCAAGCCC
>CAXNEI010000011.1:0-10336 GCA_964201195.1 Gammaproteobacteria bacterium | reverse complement strand
GGTTTTAAGGTTGTCGAGTTTCATGATCGTTTTCATCCTTTGATCATGAAGACAGAACGAAAATCAAGCAATGTAGGCTTTGTTTAGACTCACTTCATATTGGAATCACACCCCTTCCTTTAGACTCACTTCATATTGGATAAGGCTCCGACTAGCTCTCATCCTTCGGTGTTGCTACACTCCCGGCCTCATTGATTTTTATTGAACTGACCCTATGACTTCAACGCATACTTCACTACAAACTTATCCATCCGACTCAGTGGGTTTAGTCCAACCTCAATGGGTGGAATTCAATCATCCACTCACCCTGCAGTGTGGCCAGACCTTAAGTCATTATCAGTTGGTGTATGAAACCTACGGCACGCTCAACGCGCAACATTCAAATGCAATTCTGATTTGTCATGCCCTTAGCGGCAATCATCACGCCGCAGGATATAATTCAGCGCAAGATAAAAAACCTGGCTGGTGGGATGTATTAATCGGCCCAGGAAAACCCATCGATACCCGAAAGTTTTTTGTGGTCTGCCCGAATAATATTGGTGGCTGTCATGGCAGCACCGGACCGAATACAGTAAACCTCGAAACCAGTTCGCCCTATGGCCCAGATTTTCCCATTGTCACCGTAAAAGACTGGGTAAAAACTCAAGCGGAATTAGCTGAACATTTAAAAATTGATTGTTGGGCTGCAGTAATTGGCGGCAGCTTAGGGGGTATGCAAGCCATTCAATGGGCCATTGATCGACCACAACAATTACGTCATGCGCTTGTTATTGCTTCTGCAGCAAAATTATCCGCACAGAATATTGCCTTTAATGAAATTGCTCGCCAAGCCATTTTAGCAGACCCCCATTTCCATCAAGGCCATTATTACGGCCAAGCCAGCTTCCCCAAACACGGATTAACTTTGGCGCGCATGCTGGGTCACGTGACTTATTTATCAGAGCCCGCATTGAGAGAAAAATTCGGTCGAGAATTAAAAACCGGTCAATATAATTTTAATTATGATGCCGAGTTTTCCATAGAAAATTATTTACGTTACCAAGGCGAAAATTTTTCCGGTCACTTTGATGCGAATACTTATTTATTAATGACCAAAGCCTTAGATTATTTTGATCCAGCAGCAGAGTATGAGAACGATTTAGCCGCGGCTTTTCAATCCGCACAATGCAAATTTTTAGTCGCCAGCTTTACTACCGATTGGCGATTCAGCCCCCAGCGCTCGGAAGAAATTGTCAACGCACTGATTAAGGCGAATAAAAATGTTTCCTATGCCAATATTAATGCGCCGCAAGGTCATGATTCATTTTTATTGAAAGTGCCTCGCTACATTAATTTATTGCGCGCTTATTTGGAGAAACTATGAATACTCCTTTAAGAGCTGATCTGGCAACATTAGAACCCTGGATTAAACCCGGCAGCCGCGTATTAGATTTGGGCTGCGGCGATGGCAGCTTGTTAGCTTATTTAAAGCAACATAAACAAGTACAGGGCTATGGTTTGGAAATTGATCCAGGCAATATCGAGCAGTGTGTTGCCGCCGGAGTAAACGTCATCGAACAAAACCTCGATGAAGGTTTGCAGAATTTTATCGAGCATAGTTTTGATGTAGTGATTATGACTCAGGCACTACAAACGGTGCATTTCCCTAATTTAGTGTTAGAAGAAATGCTGCGTATTGGTCGTGAGTGCATTATTACCTTTCCTAATTTTGGTCATTGGCGCTGCCGTAGTTTTTTAGCTTTGCATGGACGAATGCCTGTTTCTGAATCGCTGCCTTTTACTTGGTATAACACACCGAATATTCATCTCTGCACCTTCAAAGATTTTGAAGCCCTGTGCACAGAAAAAAATATTCAGATTTTAAATCGCCAAGTAGTCGATCATAATTATCGCAGTAGTCGCTTGATGAATTGGCTGCCTAATTTACTGGGCGAAGTGGCGATTTATCGAGTTACGCGATGAAAATTGTTTTAGCCAGCAACAACGCAAAAAAACTCAAAGAGATGCAAACACTGCTCGAGCCTTTGCAGGTGACTTTAATTACTCAAGCAACATTAGACGTGCCTGAAGCAGAAGAAACCGGATTAACTTTTGTCGAGAATGCACTAATCAAAGCCCGTCATGCCAGCGCACTCACAGGCTTACCTGCAATTGCAGATGATTCAGGTTTGGCCGTGGATTGTTTAAACGGTGCGCCAGGAATTTATTCTGCTCGGTATGCAGGAGAAAATGCCAAGGATGCAGAAAATAATGCGAAATTATTGGCGGCTATTAAAAACCAATCAACACCCATTACCGCCCGTTATTATTGTGCTATTGTTTATTTGCGCTCAGCGCAAGATCCAACACCCTTAATTACTCAAGGCAGCTGGGAGGGTGAAATTATCCAACAACCCCAAGGCGATGGTGGCTTTGGTTATGATCCTTTATTTTATCTTCCTCACTTGAACTGCACCGCAGCACAATTAACCGCAGAAAAAAAAGCGCAATTAAGTCATCGAGGCAAAGCTTTAGCGGAATTAATTAAACAGTTTACAGTATGATCCCGCTCACACTTTATATCCATTTCCCCTGGTGCGCAAAACGCTGCCCCTACTGCGATTTTAATGCTCATACTCAACCCGACACAGTACCGCAAGAAAAATATATTGCCGCTTTATTAAAAGATTTCGATGCTGATGCAGCCTGGATTCAAGACCGCCCGATTGAAGCGATTTTTATGGGCGGTGGAACGCCTAGTTTATTTGATGCGCACTGGATGAATATTTTATTAAAAGAATTAAGGCAGCGCTGTATTTTTTCTAACGATATAGAAATAACCATTGAAGCCAATCCAGGCCGTGTGGATTGTGAAAAATTAGACGGTTATTTTCAAGCAGGCATTAATCGCCTCTCTCTCGGCATTCAAAGTTTTAATAATGATGCATTGCAACGTCTTGGCCGCATTCATTCCGCCGATCATGCAGATAAGGCTATTTCTGCTGCACGCAGCGCAGGCTTTCAAAATATTAATCTGGATTTAATGTTTGGCTTGCCAGAACAAACTTTAGAACAAGCCTTATTCGACGTGCAAACTGCTATCGACCATCAGCCAGAGCATCTTTCTTGGTATCAATTAACCTTAGAACCCAACACACCTTTTTATCGTCATCCGCCAGTTTTACCGCAAGATGATTTAATTGCAGAGATGCAACAACAAGGCGGTGAGTTATTAATAAAGAATAATTTCCACCCTTATGAAGTGTCTGCTTTTAGCCGATTGAATCGTCGCTGCCGACATAATATAAACTATTGGCAGTTTGGTGATTATCTGGGAATTGGTGCTGGCGCACATAGTAAAATAACGCTATTGGATTCAAAAGAAATTATTCGTTGTCAGAAAACTCGAATGCCAAAGGATTATCTTGCTGCAGTAGAAACAGAGAATTTCAGAGCGAAAACCGATAGCATCGGTGAAACAGATCTAGTCTTTGAATTTATGCTGAATACGCTTAGACTACACGAAGGATTTGATCTTGATTTATTTGAATCCCGCACAGGATTATCAAAAAATCTATTAGAGAAATCATTAAAAGAAGCTGTGCGAAAAGAATTAATCGTCTATGAAAATAATCAGCTACGCCCTACTACTCTAGGGCGGTTATTTCTCAATGATTTAGTAGAATTATTCCTATAATTTTTCTTCAAAAGGAATAAACCCCCAATAAGGCGCATGAATCCTTGTTTTTAAAGCTTCAATGTTTTCTTCGACACACTCCATCTGTGGATCAATTTGATTGCCCACCCAACCCGCTATCTCACAACCATCTGCTTGAATCGCTTCTGCGGTTAATAAGGCATGATTAATACAACCCAAACGCAAACCTACAACTAACACAACCTGGCAACCGACGCCTTTAACAAAATCCACCCAGGTTTCTTGTTCATTCAAAGGCACCCGCCAACCGCCTGCGCCTTCAATGACACAAACATCCGCTGAATACTTTCTTAACTGCTGAAAATGATCAACCAAGTCAGCGACAGAAATAGTTTGCTGATTATGTTCTAACGCAATATGGGGTGCGATAGCAGGCAATAAAGCAATGGGATTGACTTCTTCATAGGTCAGCGACTCTGTCATCGCAGACATCAGCGCTAAGGCATCCTCGCTCACTGGCTTGTTAGTTTCTGGATCCAGAGGACAACCTGAAGCAATAGGTTTGAAAGCAATGGTTTTTTGCGCTTGCTGTTGCGCAGATTCTAATAACTGACAGGCCACGCGAGTTTTACCCACGCCGGTATCAGTGCCTGTAATAAAATAAACTATCATTGAGATTGGGTATTATAATGAGCACCCGTTTTCTTTGCCGCTAACAAAGCCATCGTACGTTGCCGCCAAAACTCTAACTGTTCTTCTCGAGACTTACCCGCTAACAAACCAGCAACATATTCAGCGCCTTTTCGTTTCAACTTAACGCAATTAGGTTCATGCATTGCCATATTGAATAACCTCTAGTGGTGAATAAATACCTATATTTCCATAACCATTTAATGTATTCACTGCATTATATTTTGGAATCTTATCAAAATGCACAATATGTTTAAAATTCCAGCTTACAATAATAGTGCATTGTGAAATTGTAGCTAATGCAACATGCAGAGCATCATCAAGAGATTTTTTTGTCACAATACCCGCTTCTATATATTTTTGCTGCAAGTCAAATGCTGCACCGTCAGCAACCACTACTTCACTTAGCTGCGCATATTTTTTAAAAAAATGCCTAATGTTTTCTGGTGCTGGCTCTATTTCTGCCTCCACTACTGCTGAAGTAACCAAAATAAAATTATTCTGCTCAACTTCCTGAAAAAATTGATTACTTGGAGTAGAAAATTCTGAATCAAAAACGCCACCAAAAACTGATGTATCCGCATATACTCTCATAGAAAATCGCCATTTAGTTCCATTCAATAATGCTAGCTAATTTAGCCTTTTTTTACAATCACCGAAATAATATCATAAGTCACCGGCAATCCTTGATTCGGCACACGATATGCCTCGTAAGCCTGCATTAAAGCTTGCCACTGTTTTTTCCCTGTTAAGCCAGGCGCTCGAGTATTATGCACATTATGAACGCCGACACCACGCAAAGATCGCACAATGGATTGTACATCCGGATGCCAGTGTATTTTTTTTTCCTGCGTTAAAGAAATTACTTGCACGCCAGCAGCGCTTAATTGCTGCTCTAGATCTACAGCAGAGACAAAATCATTCACATGATCATAGCCATCTATCCCCCGCCAAATACTTTTTAATTCATTGAGCGTTTGCTCACCGGGAAGAGTAAAAGCTAACAGACCATCTTGAGCCAATCCATAAGCCAATTGCTTAAATACATCAGCTAAATCTTCACACCATTGCAAAGCAAAATTACTGAAAATAAGATCATACTGATCTGGCTCAAAGGAATATTTTTCTATCTCCGAGCAAATATAGTGAATAAGCGGATGAGCATACTGTTGCTGTGCATAAGTAATCATGCCGGAGGCGCAATCGATACCAATAACCGGTTGCTGCCAATAGTGAGCTAATTCTTGCGTGACACGTCCGGTACCACAACCTACATCTAACAAACGCTGTGGCTGGACGCCACTGAACTCTATCTGTACTAATAGCTCTAGCGCAGCTTGGTATTGTATCTGTGCGGCAGCATCGTAGGTAACCGCAGCAGCGCTAAAACCTCGAGCAATCCAGTGTTTTTCTAATGCCATGCTATTCCAAAGAAAGATTCAATGAGTGAATCCAAGCCTGTAAGTCAGGCACCCATAATTCAGTATGCGCGACAAAAGGTACATGACTGGTGCCTGGAATCATATGCGTATAAATAGCTGGAGATAAAATTTTTAATTGTTCAGCTAATCCCACGGGAATTAAAGAATCTCTTTCACCGAGCCAATAGCTGATAGGCAAAGTAAGTTGTGATAATTGCGTCCGCAAATCGGTATACATTAATAAGTCTAAACCACTCATTAATGCATCAGGCGCTGGCGAGCCGTGCAGAAAAGCACGCTCACGAATATAGCGAATACTTTCTTTGATGGAATCACTGTCTTTACATTGCAAGGCTAAAAATCGCGTTAACGCGTCTCGCGCATTGATGGTGAGTCGCTGATTAAATTCACGGAATAATTTTTCTGCAATCGCAACAGACCAATCTTTTTTTTGCATCCAACAAGGTGTGCTCGCAATATTGACCAATGCTTGTATGCGATTGGGCGCAGTGATTGCTGCTTGGGTAGCAACCATGCCACCGAAGGACCAGCCTAACCAAATAGCTTTTTTCGGCACTACGGCTAATACCGATTGCACTAAAAAATCTAAGCTGTAGCTATTCTGAGTAAGTGGGCTTCGACCAAAACCTGGTAAGTCCACAATGGTTAAATCGTAATGCGGTAATAATTCTGGAATTAAACGATCCCATACGGAACCATTCATGCCCCAACCATGAATTAATACTAGATGCGCCAACGGACCTTCAGCGCGCAAGCTTTGGTAGATGTCATAGTAAATAGGTGCTGCGCTCATAGCGATTTTTCCAACGCCACTAATAAATCTTGTAGCTGTTCTCGGGTGTGTTCAGCACTTAAACTGATACGCAAACGCGCACTGCCTTGCGGCACAGTGGGCGGACGAATAGCACTAACCCAAAAACCTTGGGCAAATAATTTTTCGCCCACAGTCAGGGTTAATTCTACATCACCTAACTTTTCATTGCCTAAAAAGAGAGGTTGAATAGCGCTTTGTGAATTGGCTAATTTCAGACCTAATTTTTTTGCTCTTTCGCGGAAAAAATAAATATGCTCGGTTAATTTTTCTCGACGCCAATTTTCTGTTCGCACTATAGCAATTGCTGCAGAAGTCGCCACTGCAATTGCAGGCGGCAGTGCCGTGGTATAAATATAAGGCCGCGCTTTCTGCAATAAATACTCTATCAAAGTTTCATCACCGGCAATAAAAGCGCCAGATGTACCTAGCGCTTTACCTAACGTGCCCATTAAAAGGGGCGCCTGCGCCGCCGTTAATCCTGCTAATGCAATACTGCCTCGCCCTTCTATTCCACTGCAACCTAAACCATGAGCATCATCTATCAATAAAGCTGCTTTATATTGATCGGCTAATTGTGATAATTCTTTCAAAGGTGCTGCGTCACCATCCATACTGAAAATGCCTTCGGTGGCAATTATTTTTTTTGACTCTTTCCCAACAGCAGAAGAATTAGCTAACAATTCATTTAAATGCGAAACATCATTATGTTGGAAACGATATAAATGTGCGCTCGATAATTTCGCACCATCAATTAAGGAAGCATGGCTGAGCTTATCCTGGAAAATAGCATCATGACGATTCAATAAACCGCTGATCACCGCACAATTCGCTAGATAACCACTAGAGAATAATAAAGCCCGTGGTCGCTCTAACCATTCACAAAGCACCTGCTCTAATTGTTGATGCGCCTTGCTATGACCACTAATTAAATGGGAAGCACCGCTACCAACACCATATTCATCCACTGCATTTTTAAACGCAGCTTTTATCTTTGGGTGATTGGCCAAACCCAAATAATCATTACTACTGAAATTCACCAAGCGTTGACCATCCACCTCTACCCAAGCACCTTGGGCAGAAGTTAATAATTTTTGCTGACGATATAAATTATTTTGCTTGAGTTGGAATAATTCAGTAGCAAGTGAATCGGTAAACATGGAAGACTTCAGCAAGCGGCCATCGCATTGTAATACAGCGGTTTTTCAACAATAGGATTTTTTTCTTCCGTCACTTGGCCTTCAATGGTTAATCCCAACCGCTCAAATAATTTTCTGTCTTGATCTACTCGTGGATTATCTGTTGTTAATAATCTATCACCATAAAAAATCGAATTCGCGCCAGCGAAAAAACACAAAGCCTGCAGTTCATCATTCATGGTTTCACGACCAGCGGATAATCGCACATAAGAAGTGGGCATCATGATTCGCGCTACCGCAATGGTACGAACAAATTCAAAGGAGTCGAGATCCTCTACATCCGCTAACGGTGTGCCAGGAATTTTTACTAGCTGATTAATCGGTACACTTTCTGGCGCCTGCGGTAAATTGGCTAATTGAATGAGCAAACTAATCCGATCACGGCGCTGCTCACCTAAACCTAAAATACCGCCGGAGCAGACTTTAATACCCGCTTCACGCACATGACTTAAGGTATCCAATCTATCTTGAAAACTGCGTGTAGTAATGATGGATTGGTAATGTTCTGGCGAAGTATCTAAATTATGATTGTAATAATCTAAACCTGCTTCAGCTAAAATTTTCGCTTGATCGGAAGACAGCATGCCCAAGGTCATACAAGTTTCCATGCCGAGCGCTTTAACGCCTTCAATCATCGATAACACATAGGGCATATCTTTTTCTCGTGGCGAACGCCAGGCAGCGCCCATACAAAAACGACTAGCGCCTTGGGCTTTTGCTGCTTTGGCTTCAGCAAGAACTTGCCCTACTTCAATTAATTTTTCTTTTTCTAAACCGGTTTGATAATGTCCGCTCTGCGAACAATATTTACAATCTTCCGGACAAGCGCCCGTTTTAATACTTAAAAGGCTACTGGTTTGTACTTGATTGGGATTAAAATGCTCGCGGTGAATAGTTTGCGCACGAAAGAGCAAATCATTCAGCGGTAATTCAAATAAGGCGGCGACCTCACTGGTTTGCCAAACTTTGGCCATGATGTAAATTCCATCTAAAGATTGTTTAGGAAGGGTATATTATACCCAAAGCGAATGATTTTTAGGGGCGGCGTCGAGCGATGAAGCCCCAGAAGCATAGTATTCCTATGTGACTGGGGTGAAGAGAGATGACAACAAACCCTAAAGATCATCCGGGAAGGGTATAGCAGGAAAGGAATCCAATGCAACAGACTTGTTTACTGTGCGGCCAATATCATTCCGCTCAATTCGCTTTATGCCACGGCTGCCAGCAGGATTTGCCTTGGCTTGGCGCTCATTGTTTGCGCTGTGCGCAACCGCTGTCTATTGCAGGTTCTACATGCGGGCTATGCTTGCAAAATAATCCCATTCAACAACGTACCTTAGCCCTTTTTGATTATCACTTCCCTATCACACCACTCATTCAACAATTAAAAAATAATCGTCCGCTCTTATTAGCTGATCTATTTGGCAAATTATTGGTGAGCGCTGTCAAAACCACCTATGAGGGAGATTCATTACCTCAAGCACTGATTCCGATTCCATTGCATAGAAAACGCCTGAGTCAACGCGGCCATAACCCTTCTGCTCTCATTGGTTTTTTTGCTGAACAACAATTAAAAATTCCTTGTCTGCATCAAGTGTGTAAGAGAATTAAAAATACTCCTCCACAACGTGGACTCAATCATGAGCAACGGCAGAAAAATTTACGCAATGCTTTTCAGTTACAGCAGATTGATGCACTAAAAGGTATTACACATATTGCTTTATTAGATGATGTGGTTACTACGGGAGCTACTACGCAAGCCTTAGCGCAAGTATTAAAACCGCATGTAGAGCGTATTGATATTTGGTGTGTGGCGCGAACATCGCTATAGACTCCTAACCTATCTTAGTCGAAAATGTTGAGCGGATAATCTATCAAAACCTCATCACTCAATGGAATCAAATTATGAAGAAAATCTTATTTATTGCTGCTTTCAGCTTTCTTGGCAGCTATTTTTGTTCGACAGCTTTTGCAGTATCACTTAATCAACCACTGCCTGCTGTGTCGGTGCAAAACAAAGGCGCGTTAGCATTAAAACCTAACAGAGATGAAGTCAATTATCGCCCCTGGAATACCAATGAACTCACCGGAAAGATACGTGTAGTACAGCATTTAGCGGGCCGTATGTCGGTTAAAAAAATGAATGCGCCTTTTGTTGATGCATTGAAAGCAGCCAAATTTAATCACGACAAATATCAAACGACTACCATTGTTAATTTAGACGATGCGCTCATTGGTACCAGTGGATTTGTCGCACACGAGGTCATTGCTAATCAACGCAAATATCCCCTATCTAGTTTTGTTTTGGACAGCAATAGCAAAGTGCGCAAGGCTTGGCATTTAAGCGAGAAAAATTGCGCGATTATGGTTTTAGATCAGCAAGGCAAAGTGCTGTTCTTTAAGGATGGGGCACTGACACAGAAAGAAATTGATTCGATTATTGCGCTGATTCGATCGCATTTATAAATGCGGTAGTAGGGGCGCTGCTTGCTGCGCCCGAATTTCCATTTACTGTGCTGCACCTTTGATCGGCTATGTTTTTATTGGGCGCAGCAAG
>CAXNEI010000010.1:0-10472 GCA_964201195.1 Gammaproteobacteria bacterium | reverse complement strand
TTCAGTGTCTTAATTTTATTCTTTTTCTCTAAACACTGTGACGCAGTAAATTTAGGGCCCCAATCCGAAAAACATAAATGAACAGTCTTCTTAAACCAGTCGTATACTGGCTGTAATTGCTCACTATTCAACTGCACAGCAGTAGAAAGAAATAACGCATTGCTGCGCGTAGTGGCTTGCCAAAGTTTCTTTTCACCTTTAAACGCCGAGCCTGTCTCATAAATATCTTTTTGTGTTTTTTCATCCCACTGACGAGCAAACCAATTTTGTGGCTGCTTTTTAGGAAAAGCGCTTAACCACTCCTCAATAACACGCTCTCTGGTAGCAGAGAATCCATATTGATACCGCACACCCTCCGCAATAAAAATCACTTCAAATTCTGTAGGTAATTTTGTTGAAGCAGGATCTAGCCTGAAAGGTTTAATAGGCAGCTCGGTGCCGCGTTGACCTTCGCGAGCAGACTCAATAACTACCCTCCTCATCGCACGCAAAGCCAGCAATAAATTAGTCTTACCTGCTGCGTTCGCTCCATAGATAGCCGCAGACCTGAGCAAACTCATCTGATTTACGCCCTGAAGATCAAAGGCATTTTCTTCCAGGGTTTCCTCTTCTTTAAGCGCAGACTTCACCATGCTAAAAGTCTGCTTAGCTTGAATGGATCTGAAATTAGTTACGCTGAACTCGATCAACATAAACCATGCTCCTCACTGAACAAACGTTGACTCAAGACAGAATTATCGCTTAATTTGACATTTTTTGCCAATTGTTTTGTTAATTTTTTGCAAATAAGCAAAATCACCCTTTGCAAACGCTAGACTTTAGCTGGAAGGCGGGGCCAACAAGGAGGAGCTTGTAACCAAGTTAAATATGTCGATACGAAGGACATGTCTAGCTAACGTGCCAATGTTTTTCGATTTTATCGACATGTGCATGAAAAAAATGCCGAATGAAATACCACTTTTTTATACTATGCGAGCCTGTGAAAAATCAGGATAATCGCTCTCTTTTTCTTGCAAGGAAATCATGCCATGCCAGATATTGTGATTGCTTTCTTTGCTCTGGGTCTCATTGCTGGACTACTGAAATCAGATTTACATGTGCCGCAATCGGTATATCAGATTCTATCCATTATGTTGATGCTTATTATCGGCTTGAAAGGCGGATTAGCACTGCATGGAAAGTTTGAAATTGAAATGCTTTTTACGCTGCTACCAATTGCGATGCTGGGAGTTTTTTTACCACTGCTCTGTTATCCCATTTTACGAAAACTAGTTAGGCTGCCCATTGATGACGCTGTTAGTATTGCAGCGCATTATGGTTCCGTCAGCGCAGCAACTTTTGCGGTAGTATTAAGTTTGGTAGAAAAAACTGGCTTACCTTTAAGGCCTGAAACCACTCTGTATTTAGTCATTCTTGAGTTACCTGCTCTTGTCATGATGTTGTGGCTGCACGGCAAGTTAAGCGGAAAAAATAATAAACACAGCTCTTTGCGTGAAGCCCTAACGAGCAGCGGAGTACTACTTTTAAGCGGCGGGGTTTTAATTGGCTATATTTACGGGCCCGCTGGTCTTGGCTCCTTAACACCCGTTTTAATGGGTGGGTTTAAAACCATGCTAGCGGTATTTCTTCTTGAAATGGGATTGTGTACAGCCAAAGCCTGCCTACCTTTCCCCTTGCAACATTGGCGTCTCATAATATTTGCTGCGCTGATGCCTTTTGGTTTAGCTTGGATAGGTATTGCTATGGCTGTAGCACTGAAGCTGCCTGCTGGGAGCGCACTAGTTTTATGCGTACTGACGGCTAGCGCATCTTATATTGCAGCACCCGCAGCGATTCGCGCAGCTATCCCAAATGCTAATATTGGCCTCGCCATGTTGGCCGCATTGGGTATCACTTTTCCTGTTAATATTCTGATTGGCTTACCGCTTTATCAGACATGGATACACATTTTTATTCATTAAGGAGTTTCGATGAAACCAACAGTAGCGCTTGTCATGGGCTCAAAAAGTGATTGGGAAACAATGCAAATTGCTAGCGAACTGCTGACCGAGTTTAAGGTGAGCTGGCAAGCAGAAGTCGTTTCAGCACATCGCACACCGGAAAAATTATTTAGCTTTGCCAGCAACGCAAAAGCTCAAGGCGTTTCAGTGATTATCGCTGGAGCCGGCGGCGCTGCGCACTTGCCCGGCATGATAGCCGCGCTGACTTCTTTGCCCGTGCTTGGCGTGCCGATACAAAACAAGACACTGAATGGTATTGATAGCTTATTGTCGATTGTTCAAATGCCTAAAGGTGTTGCGGTTGGAACACTCGCTATTGGTGCTGCTGGTGCTTTTAATGCAGCGCTCTTGTCTATACAAATCTTAGCGCTGCAAGATGCGGATCTGGCGAAAAAATTAGACCTCTGGCGCAACAACCAAACCCAAACGGTTTTAGCCGATAGCCAGCTGGGTAGCCAAGCATGAAAGTCGCTGTATTAGGTAACGGACAGCTCGGCGGCATGCTTCAGCAAGCAGGTCTTCGCCTAGGTATTGAAGTGTTGTTGCTCAACATAGAAACTGATCTACCCCCTGACATAAATATTCCCATCACCGCTGAACGTGAGCATTGGCCAAGCAATATATTTACTCATGCTATACAGCGTCATCCTGGATGGATGAATAATAAAGCTTTTTCTATTCTTGCTCATCGCACCCAACAAAAAACCCTAATTGATCAGCTTGGTTTGCCAACTGCGCCATGGTGTGTGATTTCTGCTGAAACAACCCAAAAAGAACTGCATGAAAAACTGGGGCCCGATATTTTTTTAAAGCGCGCTCAAGGCGGCTACGATGGGCGCGGTCAACAACGGGTAAAAGAAAATATTATCTGTGGTTTTCCTGAATGGATTCATGATGCTATCGCTGAACAAGCGATTAATTTTGAAACCGAAGTATCTATTATTGGAGCCCGCAGTCGCGATGGGCAGATAATTTATTATCGCCTAACCGAAAACCGTCATGAAGAAGGCGTGCTGACAATCAGCATAAGCCAGCCCCACCGCTTCGATGTATTACAACCACAAGCTGAAAAAATGCTACGCCAAGTGATGGAATCGCTCGACTATATTGGCGTTATGGCAATGGAATGTTTTGTTGTTGGCGAACAATTACTGATTAATGAAATTGCACCGCGAGTGCACAACTCGGGTCACTGGACTCAAGCTGGCGCATCGATTAGTCAATTTGAAGCGCATCTTCGCGCTATCTGCAATTTACCTCTGCCGCAACCAGAACAAGTAGGCTGTAGCATAATGATTAACTTGCTCGGACTTCCCTATAATGCAGCATGGCTTAGACATGGCGCAGCTCAACTTCACTGGTATGGCAAAAGCTTACGGCCAGGGCGAAAAATGGGCCATATTAATCTCTATCACCCACAACCTGAGCAACTTGCTGTTTGGCTCACAGAGCTAGAAATTCCTAGCACCTTAGAAAGTGCTCGCTCATGGGCTTTATCAAAGCTTTGAAAACTACTTTTTAATACCTGGAATCCTATGAAAGACGTGAAAGAACAATTAACCGACTGGCTGAGCGCAGCGCTCAACGCTTTGTCGCTCGACACCCCTGCAGCAAAAATCCAACTCACGCCAACGAAAGATTCAGCCCATGGTGATTTTGCTACGAACATTGCCTTGATGTTGGCCAAAGGGTTACAACGCACTCCGCAATCCGTCGCGCAAGATATTGTGAGTCATTTAGCAAAAACTGACTGGGTAGAAAAAGTCGAAATCGCTGGCCCAGGTTTTATTAATATTTTCTTGAGCAAAAATCACAGCCATCCGGTGATTAGCCAAATTCTTGAACAAGGCCAACAATTTGGTCGTTGCCAGGCGGGTCAAAATCAAAAAGTATTAGTCGAGTTTGTTTCTGCTAATCCCACTGGCCCACTTCATGTAGGTCACGGTCGTGGCGCAGCTTATGGCGCCACGTTAGCGGACTTGTTAGCTGCGGCAGGTTTCGACGTGCATCGCGAATATTATGTGAATGATGCCGGTCGGCAAATGAATATTCTGGCTGCTAGCGTGTGGCTGCGCGCTTTGGAATTATTGGGTGAGAAAATTGTTTTTCCGCGCAATGGTTATCAAGGTGACTATGTTATCGATATCGCCAAGCGCTTAATTAACGAGCAAGGTGAAGCTATTCGTCGCCCAGCAACACAAGTGTTTGCTGATTTACCCGAAGACGAACAGGAAGATGCGCAAGGCAATAAAACTGGCGATAAAGATATTTATATCGATGCATTGATTATCCGCGCACAAACTTTGTTAGGTGACTTATATAACGCCGTCTTTAATGCAGGCCTTAATTCTGTATTAGATGACATTAAAGGCGATCTCAGCGAATTTGGTGTCAATTATCAAGAATGGTTTTCTGAAAATTCGTTGATGCTGTCAAATAAAGTCAATGAAGCCATTGAGCGCTTAAAAGCAGGCGGCTATTTATACGAACAAAAAGGTGCTTGGTGGTTTAAATCTACGGATTTTGGTGATGACAAAGACCGCGTGGTGTTGCGCGATAATGGTCAGCCAACTTATTTCGCTACTGATATTGCTTATCATATGAATAAATTCGATCGCGGCTTTAATTCAATGATTAATATTTGGGGTGCTGATCATCACGGCTATATTTTACGCGTTAAAGCGGCGATTCAAGCGCTGGGTTATGATCCAGAAAAATTAACCATATTACTGGTGCAATTTGCAATTTTGTGGCGCGGCGAAGAAAGAGTTTCTATGTCGACTCGCTCTGGTAGTTTTGTCACCTTGCGCGAATTGCGCGACGAAGTGAGCAATGATGCAGCCCGTTACTTTTATGCCAGCCGCAAGTGCGAACAACATTTAGATTTTGATTTGGAATTAGCGAAATCTTCTAGCAAAGATAATCCGGTTTATTATATTCAATATGCCCACGCCCGAATTTGTAGTGTATTGCGCAAAACTGAACAAGCAGGTGTCGCTTTCAATCAAGCGTTAGGTTTAGACAATGTGTCTCTGCTGACTACTGCACATGAACAAAGCTTAATTAAAAAATTAGCTTACTATCCCGACATGATTGAACGCGCAGCTAAAGCATACGAGCCACATCAAGTAGCGAATTATTTACGGGAACTGGCTGGAGAATTTCACACTTACTACAACGCTCATCGCGTATTAGTCGATGAGCCTGCTTTATGCCAAGCGCGATTAGCTTTAAGCGTCGCTGCACGGCAGGTGTTAGGTAATGGCTTGGGTATTATGGGCATTCATGCGCCGGAAGAAATGTAATCATTTCTTCCGTTTGAGGCTTCTCCATAAGCACAGCAACGGAAAAACAAAACCACTAAAGTGTTTCAAAATATAGTTTGCCATTAGCAAAGCATCAAAAGCACACTTATACTTGCACAATGGCCTTCAGATGATGCAATTCTGAAGCACAATAAACCCCTTAACCTCAATTTCTTCATTGACTGAGTTTTACTCTCAGTCAACAGTCGGCCTGTTGTCGCGAGTTGAAGAATGACAGGAAGTCGTTAATTTTAAATTTAAAGGATAAAGATCGTGGCACGAAAAAAAACTAAAGCAGCAGCTCGTCGGATGCGTCGCTGGATATCTACAGGTGTAGTAACTTGTTCATTTATCGGATTTTTAGTTTACCTATCCAATGTACCGCAACCTAGCGCTAATGAAACCGTTAATGTATTCAATCGCTCTTCTGTAGAAGCCCATGTAAAATCTGCCCCTGCATTACCCGCTGCGCATTACACTTTTTATCGAGATTTACCCGAGTTAAAAGTGATAGCAAAAGACGTAGCGGAAAATTTACCGGCTAGAGTTCAGCAACTGGCAGATACCGTTACAGCGGATACTGATGCTCAGGCAGATACATCGCATCCAGTGGCAATAGCCCAAGAAAAACCGGTGCCAACAATAACGAAAAAGGCCAGCGAAAAAGTAGCAAGCCATCCGAAAGAAAAAGCGAAACAGCAACTAGCACTAGAAACCAATGCGTTTTCTACCTTGGCTGAAGCGGATCATCGTCGCGCTGAATTACTATTAATGGGATTGAATGCGCGCATTGAAAAAACCCAAACCAATGGCACCACGCAATACCGCATTCTGGTAGGCCCTTTTGCTAACCGTGACAACACAGCAAAAATGCATGACTCGTTAGCGCAAAATAATATGGGCGCAGCAGTGAAAGCGGTGAGCAATTAAATCTCCACCCTGCCAAGAGGTTGTTGCATAAAAAAAGGTGGTGCTTCAAAAATGTTGGCGAGCAAAACTTTGTAAGGGCGCTGCTTGCTGCGCCCGAATGTCCGTTTACTGTGCGACACCTTTAATCGGCTATATTTTTATTGGGCGCGGCAAGCAGCGCCCCTACAGAAGAAATTGCAATCAACAGGTTTAAATCACTACCAAAATTCACATCGGCCCCAACAAACCTTCCAACCCTTGCTTCGCCAATAATAACTGCAAATGGCTACGAATCACCTGCGCATTATCCATCGCCAAGACTTCACGCAAAATGGTTTGCGCCTGAGTGAAACTCATTTTACGCAATAACCATTTTACTTTTAGTAAATGTGCAGCGCTCATACTCAAGGCTTCATAACCCATCGCCACTAATAATAATGCGCCCACTGGATCGCCTGCCATTTCACCACACACACTGATGGGTTTCCCTACCGCTTTAGTCGCGTTAATAATGTGTTGGAGGGCACGCAATACCGCAGGATGATAACTGTGATATAAATTCGCAACTCGTGGATTATTTCTATCTACCGCTAACATATATTGCGTTAAATCATTGGTGCCGACGGAAACAAAATCTACACGATTCACCAATTCTAGAATTTGATACACGGCCGCAGGCACTTCAATCATTACTCCCACCGGCGGCATGACTACATCAAAGCCTTCATCGCATACCTCAATAAAAGAACGGTGAATTAAGCGCAGCGCTTCTTCTACTTCAAATACCGTAGAAATCATCGGCAACATAATGCGTAAATTATTTAATCCCGCACTGGCTTTTAACATAGCGCGAATCTGCGCCATAAAAATTTCCGGATGATCTAACATCACCCGAATACCCCGCCAACCCAAAAAAGGATTTTCTTCATAAATAGGAAAATAGGGTAGGAATTTATCACCACCAATATCCAACGCTCGCATATGAACAGCACGTGGTGCAAAAGCTTCTAATTGTCGACGATAAATCACTTCTTGTTCTTTTTCACTGGGGAAACGATCACGCAGCATAAAAGCCACTTCGGTACGGTATAAACCCACGCCTTCTACAGCTTGATCTAATAACAAACTGGCATCGGTGACTAAACCGGTATTAATCCATAAACCCACTTTATGGCCATCGAGCATGACTGACTCTTTATCACGAACTTGTTGTAATTCCACTTGCAAATTTTCATCGCGGAAAATCATTTGTTGATACTGTTGACGCAATTCAGAATTTGGATTGGTAATAATTTCTCCGCGATAACCATCCACAATTAATTCACGGCCTTGCAATTGCAGCACAGGCAAATCTAACGCGCCCACTACAGTAGGAATTCCCATACTCCGCGCTACGATCGCCAAATGTGAATTCGCTGAGCCGCGTACAGACACGACACCCACCAACCTTTCTCTGGGAACTTCCATCAGTAAGGCTGCGGTAACTTCTTCGCCCACCAGAATAGTTCTTTCTGGATAAATTCTTTCCGTGCGATTACGTACATCTAATTTAGTTAACAGGCGGATGCCTAATTCTTTAACATCCATCCCTCTTTCTCTGAGATAGGGATCATCCATCAAGGAAAAATTATGCACATGCGCATTCACAATTTCAGCTAATGCGCTTTGCGCACAATAGCCATCACGAATTTTGGTAATAATTTCTCCGCCCAACGAATGCTGATCGAGCATTTTAATGTACACATCAAACAATGCGCCTTCTTCTTTTGCCAGCGATTGGCCAAAATTATGCTCAGCCTGCGCAATGTCTTCTCGCACTTCCTGCAATGCAGAAAGAAAACGCACTTCTTCTTCTTCAATACATTCTGTCATACGTTTCGGCACGGAATTTAAATCAGCACTCGGTGAATGCACCACAGCAATACCCATGGCAATACCACCGGCACCAGCTACACCAGAACATTTAGCAATTTTATGAGAACTGGATAACTGAGTAATTAATCCTGTCACTTCGGCATGCGCAATCACACCAGCAAGTTGAGCAGAAAGCGTGACTAGGAAAGCCTCTTCACTTTGATCAAAACAACGAGACTCTTCTTGTTGCACCACTAACACGCCGAGTAATTTCCGCCGATGCATAATGGGCACGCCAAGAAAAGCGTGATAACGCTCTTCGCCGGTTTCAGCAAAATAACGATAACTGGGATGGTCAGCAGCATTTTCTAAATTGATGGGCTCTTCACGCAAACCCACCTGGCCCACCAAACCTTGCGCATATTCCAAAGTCACTTTACCCACAGATTCTGGATTTAATCCTTCCGTAGCCATCAAGTGATAACAATTTTGTTGATGATCGAGCAAATACACTGAAGCTACATGAGTAGCCATAGCTGCTTTAACGCGCTTGACGATAATCGACAAAGCAGTGGCTAAATCAGAGACCGCATTGACCTCTTGAGTAATTTTCTTCAGCGTTTCTAACATGTCCATGGAAGTGATCCCAAATAACCGAATGAAGCGTTACAATAGCCATATTTTTCTGACCCTTAAAGAGTATACCTCATGAATTTAGCTATTTTTGATTTAGATAATACTTTACTCGGCGGTGACAGCGATCACGCCTGGGGCACTTTTCTCGCCGATAAAGGCTTAACTGACAGCGCGGTGTTTCGCGCACAAAATGATAAGTTCTATGCGGATTATGAAAAAGGTCAGCTCGACATTCATGCCTATCAAGCGTTTGTAATGGCCCCTGCGGTGAATTTACCCGCTGAACAACTGAAACAACTACAAGAAGAATTTTTAATCTCTCATATTCAACCCATCATGCTACCAAAAGCACAAGACTTGTTGGATGAACACAGAGCGCACGGCGATTATTTATTAATTATTACCGCCACCAACGAATGGATTACGCGACCTATTGCCACGCTGCTCGGCGTTGATCATTTGATCGCTACACAACTCGCAGAGGTGAACGGAAAAATTACGGGGCAGATTATAGGAATACCGAGTTTTCGCGAAGGCAAAGTGCAACGCTTGATGGAATGGTTGCCCACCACGCCTTGCACCTTAACCAATAGTTATTTTTACAGCGACTCATTTAACGATTTGCCCTTATTGGAAATCGTTACTCATCCCGTTGCCGTAGATGCCGATAAAAAATTAACGGCGATTGCTGAACAACGGGGGTGGCGAATAATGAGTTTGCGGGGTTAATTAAAACCGAAACCCAACCTTTCCACTCAAGGATGAATTATCGCCGATGCGATCACCTTCAAAAGCCATATTGATCAAGCCAAAATTCACATTCAGGCCGGCAAAGAATTTATTATCATCCAACGAAACGCTACCTAACCCACCGACATTCGCCGTCACATCACCCCATACATGACCAATACCAATATAAGGCGTGAGATTTAAAAATCCTTTTGATGCGCTGAATTCTACACTTTTAGTATTTAAATCTAACTGATCCACACCAGAGAGTTGGGTATAGGTTGCTCGCACAGAAATCGCAGGCAATGCTACACCGCCGGCTAAAAGTGCATAGCGTAATTCTCCGCCGATTAATTTAATATCCGAATTAGGTACTGCCGCTAAAAAAATACCAATATCAAAATCTGCGGGTAAACCTTTTGTTAAATGCAACTTAGGCACAGGCAACACGGAAATATCCGCACCCGCTTTTTGCCAAATAGATTTGCTCTCTAATTGCGTTCCAGTGACTTCCACGCCCAGATCAAAACCTGTTAGCCCTAAAGGTTCACCCGGCTGCACTGCTTTATAACTTGCAGCAGCGGTAAAATCTTTTGCCAACAAAGCAAATTCACTGCTCGATAACGTATTTAAAGAATCAAAATTAGTACTTGCTATTGCGGAGGCGCTGAAAGCGAATAATGAGAGAGAAAGTAGACTGCGTAATTGCATAATAATGCTCCTTGGTTAAAAAATTATGTCCTTAAGAAAAAAGAAGTTTTTCTGTCTCATTCTTTTGCGACAATACGGCCATCCATGGCCTACCAAAATACATCCTGTATTTAAGGTCGCTCAGATTGAGACAAAAAAACTTCTCCTCGTATAAATTCAATACTCTACTTCACCGTATCTGCCCGCGCATCAATGGGCAACTCAACAACAAATTTCGTACCTTTGCCATTTTGGCCAGCAAAAGCTTCTACCGTTCCACCATGCGCACCAATCATACCGCGACAAATCGTTAAACCCATACCGCTGTTATTTCTTTTTTGATCGCCAT
>CAXNEI010000009.1:0-10626 GCA_964201195.1 Gammaproteobacteria bacterium | reverse complement strand
ACCCAGTAGTTAAAACGCTCTAAGTCAACGTTCAATCGCACTTCTTGGCCAGTCGCAACTGGATTAAAAAAGCCTAAACGTTCAATAAAACGGCCATTGCGCGCACGACGACTGTCGGCTGCTACCAATGCATAAAAAGGTCGCTTTTTCGCGCCGCCTCTTGCTAATCGAATAATTACCATAACTTTATCCTGTTGCCTGTGGTGAAATTTCAGGGCCGCGCATTGTACAAGTATTCACAGCCAAGAGGAAGTCCTCAGTGAAAATTCTAGAGGCTGCCTGATGAGAGAGGAATAGAGGTTAGTTAGATTGATTTTTCAACATTCAGCGCAGCGAACTAAGAGACGGCCCTTGAAAAACCTCGCCTTTGCATATCATCGATCTGAATAGTAAGACGAGTAGAATCCTTCGAAGATATTTTCTTTTTTTCTTTGTCTGGGTTAGCGCGCTCATTCGTTTTGAGTTGCTCAACCATACTTTGCAGATGTTCAATTTTATCGTCGCAGCGACCATGAGGATTATATTTATTGTATTCACTCACTGCTCGAGAATAATAATAAATCGCCATTTTACTTTTGCCACGCTGCAAAGCTTTTTCTGCTAATGCGAAGTGAAAAGCTACCGCTACCTCTACGGAAAGTGATTTCATGGCATGAATATATTGCAAACCTTCAGGCCGAGTGATTTTTTTCAAGTTCACCGCGCGCTCGGTAAAACGACATAATTGATGTAAACGACGACGAATACGGTTAGCTCTTTTTAAGTCATCGGCATTAAATTCTCCCACAGTTAAAGCACGATCTGCTTTAAGCACTTGCTCGCGCTGCTCCATTTTTACTTTGATGTATTTAGGTAATGCCTTGTTATGAGGAAAAAGTTGCCACTGACTTTGCAAGTGCGCGATGATTTCTTCTATGAGTAAAAGATGGATTTCTTTTGGAACATATTGTTCTGGCAACTGATCAATTAAACCCTGCATTCGGGTGAGATAACTGGAATGCCGGGCATACAGATATTGTTTTTGTCGAGCAATTTTGTGTTGATTTTTAGCCAGACAAGAAATACCAAACAACGCAACAAGCATGATAGCAATTAACCACAACATAACGACTACACCCTGTCTTTGGTTAAAATTTGATCGATCAATTTAAGTCTAGCTGAGCGATTTAGAAATAACAGGCATCATGGATTTGCCCACTGCTTGATGGCATCCAATAAATTATGTGGGCGCCGCGCTTCGGAGGAAGACGGAATAGCATGAGGATCGAGCGGTTGCGGACGCAATCTTTTAGGCAAAGTAGCATTTTCAATAGGCAAGGCTGAAGTGTTGGGCGATTCAAACCAAGCATTGAGAATTTTTAAGTCCTCTAATGCTAAGACACCTGAAGCGCGCTTGAGCCGTAACGTATCGAGAATATAATCATATCGCGCATCGGATAAATCTTTTTGCGCAGAAAATAAATGCTGCTGCACCTCAAGCACATCAGCTACGGTGCGCTGCCCTCGTTGATATTCATTTTTTACCGCATCTAAGGCTTTATCCTCAGAGAGCACAGCGACTTGCTGAGCTTCGATATGCTTAATATGAGTAATCACTTTGCGATAAAAGCGGCGCGCATCTGAAGTCACTCGCCGCTCCATCGCATCAGATAAATTTTCTGTTTGTAGTTGTCGGTGCTTAGCTTGGCGCGCCAAACTAGAAGTCAGCCCACCAGAATAAATTGGCACATTAACGCTGACACCAAAAGCCGTACTGGTTGTTCGCCCTTCATTAATTACATTAGTCAGACCATCAGAGCGCGTTTGCGAATAGCTAGTAAAAAAATCTACTGTTGGCGCATGAGCTGCCTGCTTTGCTAAATAATCACTACGCGCAGCACGTGCAGCAATACGCGATGCCTGTAAATCTAAATTATGCGTTTTGGCTGTTGCGACCCAAGCGGCAGGATTGGTCGGTTGTGGCGGTTCGATGGGAATATTGCGCGGCAAGGTCATCACATCAATGGCCGGATTTCGCGTCAGATTTTCTAATACTTCTAATGCCGCCTGATAACCACTATCTGCAACGATTTTTGTGGTCTGACTCAAGTCGAGCGCTGCTTGCGCCTGATATACCTGAGTATCTTGCACTCGCCCTAAACTAAATAATTTCTCTGTCCCTTGTAGTTGCGCTGCCAGTTTGAGCGTTTGAATTTGGGCAAAGCTGGCTTCATCTTGCGCACGCAATGCGGTGAAATAGGCTTCCGCTATATTCAACATCAAATCTTGTTGGGCTCTGACAAAATCAATCTGCGCTTTATCACGGATTAAACGACCTTGCTGATACTGATACCAACGATCGGCTCTAAATAGCGGCTGAGCAATATTCAACGAGTAAGTCGTTGTTACAAAAGAGGAGGAGGAATTGCTATTCGAAGCGCTTCTCTGCTGATTTAAACAATTAATCAAAGCACTTCTGTCGTCTAAGCCATATTGGTTATAGCAACTTAACGCATCGATTAGGGAAACATTGCTTAGCCCTGCCAATGAGGTATCCACACCACTGCTGGCTTCCGCGTGATATTGACTGGAAGACACACTAGCACCACCATAAATTTGCGGCAACAGACCAGCTAGAGCAATGTTTTTGGCTTGTGCATCAGCAAAATAAGCCTCTCTTGCTGCCGCCCAAGCAGGATCATGCTTAAGCGCTTGCTCATACACCTGCAGCAAAGTTTCCGCCATAACAGCAGAACCCGGCCACAAAATCCCAAAAACTAGCCAAGGGAGAATATATCGAAAAGATGTTTTGCAACGTCCTGTTATCAACATGAGGATACAGCCGAATAAGAATAAGTCTTTTTAGTGTATATGAATTAGGCGATTCTGCTCTTCTAACTGACCGCCATCCTACTGCTTAAGAAACTCCGAACGCAATAGACCGTACATCACCAAGTCGTAGCGTTTGCCTTCTTTTAACCAATGATCTCGTAATACGCCTTCCTGAGTCATTCCTATTTTCTGCATAACCCTACCTGAAGCGGGATTATGTGACATATGTTGGGCATAGAGCTTATCCACGCCGAACTCTACAAAGGCTAGCTTCACAATCTCACGCGCAGCAAATGTGGCATAGCCCTTCCCCCAAAACGCAGATCCGAGCCAATAGCCCATGTCAGCTAACGTATGCTCTGGCTGGAGTCGCAGAGAAATACCGCCTATAAATTGGTTAGTCTCAGCCTGATGAATAGCGAAGTAATAGCAGGTTTTTTGATTCCATTCATTGATGTAGCGTCGAACCGCTTCTTGCGCGTGCTCCGGCGTGAAGGGCAATAAAAAATTAATATCGGTTGCCTGCACTTGAGAATCATTGGCTTGCTGAGAAAAGTCTTCGGCTATAGCCAAAGTGAAGGGTTTGAGCAGCAAAGGCGGAGCGCTGCAGCGATATTCCATTTTATAGGGATTCTTCATATCCCGTGACTGGATTTTACTAAAGCCATGGTGAAGTGAATGGGCTATCGGTAGTGAAGTATCTTGCATAAAAGAAAAAGCTCGATAGTAAAATGAATAATACTGGCCAAACTATCATAATCATTCAAGCAGTTATACTAGAATTGCGTTACTCAGTTGAGCACAACGACTCCTCTCTCTAAAGAGAAAACAACACGGCGCCACTGATTAACTGCTTAATTTTACTAAACAGTCGATAAATAGGCTCCAGTCGATCGGTATTTTTTGGTACAGTTTGGACTGTGCGAATTATCAGCTGCATGGCTTGGCTTGTTGGAGCTACTTGCAGACCATGGAATTATGTTACAAAGCCAAGATATAAAAATCACAACATGCTAAATCAACAGACCACAAAATTATTTTTAAAAGCATTAGCGCCCATGTTGCTGCTTGCTGTGGGCATCATTAGCTCGTGGCTATTGAATAACCATCCCCCACAAGCAGCTAAAACCGAGCAAGTTACCGAGCAAGAACCCTTAGTACAAGTAACAATGGTTTCCCCTGAAACGCTTATTATTCCGGTCTACTCACGCGGCGAAGTCACGCCTACACATCAAGTTCAATTAACCTTAGAAGTCCCAGGACAGGTAGTACAAGTATCACCTCACTTAGTAGCCGGTGGCTTTTTCAACAAAGGAGAGGTGTTACTTAAAGTGGACGATTCACGTTACCGACTAGATATAGTTCGATCTATGGCACAAGTGGTCTCAATGAGACAAGCCTATCAACAGATAAAAGAAGAGATGGAGTCGGCAGAAGAAATTCCCGGCTTACCTTCTCCTAGAAAATATCGCGCGCAAAAGGTAGAGGAAGCCTTAGCGCGTTTAAGAGCTGCGGAAGCAGAGGTGCAATTGGCGCGGATTCAAGTAGAAAAAACGCGTTTAGTCGCGCCCTTCACCGGACGTGTACACACTGCAATAGTAGGTGTTGGTCAATACGTATCCCCTGGCGCGCAATTAGCGCAAATTTATCCCACCGATACTTTAGAAGTCAGACTACCCTTATCTGAGCAGCAATTGGCTGTATTGGATTTATCAAGCATCACAGGCCCTGAACAGCATGCGCCTTCTGTACGATTGAAATTAGATTTTTCTGGCAAAACGTATTTTTGGCAAGGACGCATGGTGCGCACGGAAGCAGGAGTGGATGCACGCAGTCAGTTATTATACGCTGTAACACAAATAGACCAGCCCTACATCCGGGATCCGGCTCAACCAGACCGCCCCATGCTAGTAGTGGGACAATTTTTAGAAGCAGCTATTCAGGGAAAAACCATCAATCAGGTGATCAAAGTGCCTCGTGATGCACTATACAACGGCGATCAAGTCTGGATTGTTGAACAAGGAAGGTTAAAACGACGCATGATCCAAACTGCATACAAAAATAGACAATGGGCCTATGTACAAAGCGGCCTCACAGCAGGCGACCGCGTCGTATTATCACCTGCTGAATTTGCTATTGACGGCATGAAAGTTAAAGTCAACGAACAAAAACCATCTCCCCAGGAGACAATAAAACAGGCACAGGAGACTTCCGAGTGAATCGAGCCATCGCTTGGTTTGTGCGAAATCCTGTAGCAGCACATGTTTTAGTTATATTGGTCGTTGTGTTTGGTGTTTTTGCCTTAAAAGACATTAAAAAATCTCTGCTGCCTAATTTAACCTTTGATTGGTTAACCATCGCCGTTAGCTATCCTGGCGCTTCGCCTACAGAAATGGAACAAGCTGTTATAGCACCGATTGAAAGCGCTATTGCAGCCACGCCAGGCATTACCTCTTTAGATTCTACCGCCAGTGAAAATGGTGGCTATATCAAAATCGGTTTAGAGTCTGGCGTAAATGCGCAAGCACTAAAAGACACTTTGCAAAGCCAGATAGATGCAATTAGGGGCTTACCTGAATTAGTGGAGCACCCCAAGGTTTCGCTGGTTTCGCTTAAAGTAGAACCTGTCTCGACTTTGGTGGTACATGGTCATGCCGATAGCTCTGCATTAAAATCCATCGCAGAAAAAATAAAACAAGATTTATTAGATCACCCAGAAATTACCGCTGTTTATATTGCTAATGATCAATCTGATGCCATTCATATTGAAGCATCAGAGTTAGCCTTGCAGCGTTATGGCTTAACCTTGGCGGAATTAGCCAATGCGATTAATCGACAATCTATTTCTACGCCTGCCGGTGTTATTAATACCCCCAACAGTACTTTAGCTATTCGCACCGTAGGCGAAGTACGTACTGCCGAAGGATTTGAAAATGTTGTCGTCCGTGTTTTCCCCGATGGTGGCCGAGTGCGTGTGGGCGATGTAGCGAAAGTAACTAAGGGCGGAAAAAAGACCCAGAACACTTCCGATTTCAATGGTGATCCTGCGGTTTATATTAATATCATGCGTTCTGGAAAACAGGATCTATTGAGCATTGCTAATATTGTTCGTGACTATGCTGAGCATCCTAAAATACAACTCCCTCATGGATTAAAATTAGATATTACTCAAGATGTTTCGCATTATTTTCGTAGCAGAATGGATTTATTAATTCGCAATGGACTAGAAGGATTAGCACTCATCTTCATTCCTTTGTTATTTTTTCTCCGCTGGCGATTATCCTTTTGGGTGACCTCAGATATCCCCTTCTCTTTTTTAGGTGCTATATGGGTACTCTATTCATTAGGTGGCTCCTTCGACATGGTGTCATTATTTGGTTTTATCATAGTGCTCGGCATTATTGGTGATGACTCTATTGTCGTGGGCGAGAATATTTTCAGGCATCACCAAGCAGGACGATCTGGCGCAGAAGGTGCTATTTTAGGTGCGCAGGAATTAGCTGCGCCTGTCGTATATTCTTCCATCGCTACCATTATTATGTTTGTTCCCTTGCTCTTTTTACCGGGCGTAGAAGGAAAACTGATTCAGTCCATCCCTATCGTTGTTATTTCTGTCATGGTGTTTTCTTTATTTGAAGCTTTGTTTGTTTTACCCTCTCACCTATCACATGTAGTAAAAGAAAAACCTTCATTATTAGGCCGTATTTCGCATTGGCTATCAGATGCCATCGATCGATTTATTGCTCATATATATCGCCCCATTCTAGAAAAATCCTTACATTGGCGTTATGCAGTGATTAGTTTTTTTATTATGTTGTTCCTGCTAGCATTAGCATTAATTTCTAGTGGTTGGCAAAAAACCGTCTTATCTACAGGCATTGAAGCTGACACCATTCAAGCAAGCATTACTTTCCCATTGGGTACAAGACCTGAAATTATGCACGCAGAAGTGAAACGTTTAGAACAAGCCGCCATAAAAATAAAAAAAGCCTTATCTCAAGAAACGGGTACGGAACAAATCCAAAATGTGATTACTCATTATAGCGGCAACGCTATTTCAAAAAATCAATCTATTGGAGAAGTGGGAGGATCCGTCGTTATAGAAATGACGCCGGCAGAACATCGCACACTCAGCGGCGAAGACATTAGCAAACGCTGGCGTCATTATATGGGTGCAGTTCCAGAAAATGAGTTCATTGATTTTGAATCTACGCTTAATCAACCTGGCCCCAGCATTGATATTCGTCTCACTTCACCAGATTTAAAACAGCTGTATCGCGCGTCAACTGATTTGAAAGAATTATTATCTGAATATAATGGTGTTTATAGTGTGAGAGATTCTTTTCAGCAAGGACACCAAGAAATTCGATTGCATTTAAAGCCTCTCGCAGAAGAATTAGGCATGAAAACCACTGAAGTAGCCCAACAAGTACGACAGGCTTTTTATGGCATTGAACTACACAGCGTGCAACAAGGCGAGCAAGAAATTCGAGTGACTTTAGGCTACCCAGAAGAAGAAAAAAAATCGCTCTGGTACTTAGAAAATATGCAAATAAAATTACCTTCTGGAGCAAGCACCACACTGCAAAATATTGCCGATGTGAATTTTGATACCGGCCCTAACCTCATTTCACGCAGCCAACAAAAACGCGCGGTCCGCGTGAGCGCTTTTGTCGATGAAGGAGCCACTCATTCTGGTTATGTGATGCAGCAAATTCAGAAAAAATTTCTTGATCATTTGCAAGACCGTTATGACAACGTAAAATGGGAAGCAGCCGGTGAACCCGCCAGTCAAAAAGAATTTAAAAATACGCTGTATCGCAATACATCGATTGCCTTATTGGGCATGTATTTAATGATGGCCATTTCTTTTCGATCTTTTATGCATGGATTGGTGGTGATGTCAGCGGTGCCTTTTGGCTTTGTAGGTGCAGTATTGGGCCATCTACTATTTGGCATGGACATTACGCTCTGGTCGCTTATTGGCATGACCACAGTTTTTGGTATTGTGGTAAATCACAATGTAGTATTGGTCGATTATATTCAGCGCCAACAAGAGGAAGGCGCTAATTTATTTGACGCCTTAAGAGATTCCGGCGCCATGAGATTCAGACCTATCTTTTTAACTACACTCACCGCTGTATGCGGTTTATTACCGGTGATTTTTGAGCCAGCGACTCAATCAGCATTTTTAATACCTATGTCAATTTCATTAGCCTGCGGTGTTTTATTTGCCACACTCATCAGTTTATTATTTGTCCCCTGCCTGTATCATATTTCAATGGATGTCGCTCAATTGAAGAAGCGGCTGTTTAAAACCGCTGATCAGCATACAATGAGCCAATGAATTTTTTAGCAAGGAACGAGTCTATGAAGGTCTTCATCATTTTTCTGTTATGCCTTAGCGTAACCGCCTGCGGCCAAAAATCACCCGAAACTAAAAAAGTCACTTGGTCTGACGGCAGCTCTTATCAAGGCAGTTTTTCAAGCAATGAACAAAAAGAAGGAAAAGGTACATTCATTTGGGCCAATGGCGATCGCTATGAAGGACAGTGGCTGAAAGATCAAATGAGTGGACAAGGGACTTTTACCAGCGCCACAGGCGAAGTCTATAAAGGTGCATGGCAAGCAGGAAAATTTCAAGGCAAAGGAAAATTTACTTGGCCTGGCGGTAGTTACTACACAGGCGATTTCATCAATGGCAAAAAACAAGGTCATGGCATTTATGTTTGGCATGATGGTCGACGTTATGAGGGTGGCTTTCTCAACGATTTAAAATCCGGCGTTGGCACCTATCAATGGGCCGATGGACGAAAATATGAAGGCTCTTTTGTACAGGATCAACGCTCAGGAAAAGGCGTAATGAAATGGCCCGATGGTGAAATCTACAAAGGAGATTTTGTGGCAGATAAACCACAAGGCATGGGTCAGCGCTCTTGGCCCGATGGCAGAAAATATCAAGGCGAATATAAAGATGGCGTAGAAGCCGGCCAAGGCACACTTATGTATGTCGGCGGCGAACAATATGTTGGCGTATTTAAAGACGGCAAACCCGATGGGCAGGGTACGTTACTCTGGCCAGAAGGGCACAAATATGAAGGTCAATTTGTGCAAGGCCAAAGATCTGGCCAAGGCGTTTTCATTTTTGCTGACGGTAGAAAATATGTAGGACAGTTTGAACAAGATAAAATGCAAGGACAAGGTATTTTATCTTTTCCTGATGGCACGCAATATGAGGGCCCTTTTGTTGATGACACAATGCAAGGTAAAGGGCGCTGCGTTCGTGGCGGCGCATCCCTGCCCTGTGCTTTTGAAAAAGGCGCATGGGTGAAGCCTTAAATTACTTCCAACTTTCTGCAATCACAGAATTCAAAGTCGAGGGTGTTGCACTGCGTATTTGAATCCTCAGAACTACTTTAAGGAACCCCTGCTAGGCAAAAGGGTTGCGAGGAAACATTTCCCAGAACCTAGCTAAATAAAAGTTAATGGACCAGCCTAACTCTGCTGTATTAATAGGAATATGATGTCTTTCTGCGAAATCGATGATTATTCTTGTGTCTGCGATATTTCTCCAGCTCAATGATTGAATGGCTTGAACACAAGGCGCAGATAAATCTGCTAGATTAATGGGAATATTATGTGCCTTAGCAAGATGGATAGCTTTTGCTACCACTGCTAGTGGTTCGCCTACCGCTACCGTATAAACACGATATAGACGCAAGTGATCTATAATGTTTTGAGTGCAAAGCAGAGAAAGATCTGCCAGATTAATAGAGATGTTATTCCTCGCGATAAAGTTGATTCTCTCCTGTACTCCACCCACGTCCCCATAAAATAACTTATGTGCAAATGACTTGGTGAAAAATGAGGAAAGATATACCAACAACTTATTTCGATCAACATCTACCAATATATTATTTCGATTAACAAAGTCGAGAAGCTTCTGCGCATATTCAAGGCCTCCTCTGTGCTCTAGATATTCTTTAATACGGCTAGTACAAGCTGATGAAATTTCTTCTAGATTAATGGCAATACCCCTGGCTTGCATTTCCGCAACTAACCGATCTGCTCTTTGTTGTTCGTTGGACCAGATTAGCGAGTGCAATGCTGCATTTATTTGTAGGGCATCAAAGACAATTCCCCTTGCGGTCATTTCTGCAGCGAACTCATCCACTCGATCTCGATCATTTGCGCTTACAGCCTCAATCCAAAGTCGATTCATTTCTCGTGGCGGGCGTAAGTTTGATTGGCGAATAATAGCAGCTTGTACTTGTCTGAGTTGTTCTACTCTTGCATGCAGCTCTGCATATTTTGGCTCTTTTACTTGTAACCAATCAGCTTCACTGAACATTAATATCTTTCTATTTCTATCGGCAGAAAATGGCTCTTGCAATAAATGATTCAGCTGTGTAGCGATCCACTTTTTATTCTCTAACACTCGATTTAAACTATCTAACATGGGTTGATTATTTTCATCGAGCGCCCACTGAATTAAAGTTTTTCCGTTAATAGGTTCATAGGCTTTTTCACCGGCTATACGCACTAGCGATTCTAATAAAGCTTTGCTGCCGCTGCGTAAGGCCCAGAGTAAAGGGGATGATTTAAATAGACCTCTTTCGAAACTAGGAATTTATGCTAAAGCATGCTAAAAAAGCACCTCAAAACACGGAGGTTCAGAATGAAATACACACAAGTCAATAAACTAGGGGCAGAGCAATTTCGCCGATTAACGGGTGTAAAAAAGAACACTTTTTCCCGAATGGTTGAAATTCTCAGCGCTGCATTAAAAACCAAAAAAGCACATGGTGGGCGCAA
>CAXNEI010000008.1:0-10740 GCA_964201195.1 Gammaproteobacteria bacterium | reverse complement strand
GCTGCGGTGAGCGAGCGATTTTCTACTAATAATATTTTCGATGCAGAAGGGATGAGCGATAATTTTTTCTTTTCCTGCGCAGAGAGTATTTCTAGCAATCCTAAGGATTGCGCCAAAGCCAATTTTAATTGTTTTCCTGACAAGGGTTTGGTTAACACTTGTTGAACGCTGGCCTCTTCTCGTTCTTGTGCGCTAGGTAATTGAGTTGCATTGGTTAGCATGAAGACCACAATATTGTCGGCAATTAATCCATCTTGTTTTACTTTATGCGCTAACTGTAAACCGGAAAGACCGGGCATATCTTGATCTAATAACAGAACATGAAAAGGTTCATTAAGATGCGCCTGTGTTCTTAAAATCGCTAATGCATGGGTACCGTTAATGGCAGTGGTGGGCTGCATGCCCCAGTGAGCCGCTTGTTGTTCTAGCACTGCTCGATAGGAAACATTGTCATCCACAATTAAAATTTTCAATCCTTGCAAGCCAGTAATTAAATCATATTTGCTGATAGAGTCTTGTGCGGGCAAGGGAATCGTAAACCAAAAACGTCCGCCTTTGCCAGAACGTGTTTGCGCATGAATATCGCCCTTCATCATATGCACTAAATGCTTGGTTAATGCTAAACCCAAACCAGCATAACCATAGCGCGCATGCAGTTTTAGTGGGTTGTCGCTAAAATCTGTGAGCAGTCGCTCGGCATAATTTCTTGGTGTGCCAGCGCCGGTATCGGTAATAATAAAACGCACTAAGGATTGTTCTGCATTCACCACATCAACAGCTAACATCACTTCTCCGCGTTCGGTGGAGCGCATGGCATGATTGAGTAAACTGTTGAGCACTTGTTTGAGTCGATCTGCATCGCCAATGACATAGTGAGGTACATCATCGGTAATATGGCTAATAAGCTCTAAACGTTTTTCTCGCGCTTGCGCTCTAAAGGTACTCAATGACTCATCAATTAATTCAAGTAAATCAAATCCATTATATTTTAACTCCATATTGCCGGATTCAATTTTGGAAAAATCTAAAATGTCGTCGATAATTTTTAGTAATTGTTGGCCAGAGGACTGAATGGTTTTAACAAAATCTTTTTGTTGAATAGAAAGCGACGAGTCGCTGAGTAATTCAGCCATGCCTAAAATGCTGCTCATGGGCGTTTTTATCTCATGATTCATTTGGCCGGCAAATTCTGTTTTAGCCCGCGTTTCTGTATCAGAAATAAGGGTTCTTTTGCGTTCTTGGTAATGGATGCGTCTGAGAGAGCGGGTGCGATGATATAAAGCAAAGCTCATCAAAACAGCTTCTGCTAAAGTGACGCCAAGGTAAAAATGACTGATATTTAATGAGAGAGATAGCTGTCCTATCATAGCGGAGAGAGCTAAAACGGCCGCTAGGCAGTATCCGCCTTTTGCAATCAAGTAATAATAAAGTCCTTGCGGTGCTTCGCTATAAAGCGTGACGCCTAGGACAGCCCAAGTGCTGGTGAGAATAAATAAGAAAAAGATCATGCCTTGTTGCGCTACTCTCGCTTCCAGCCAAGGGGTGAGTAAAAGGCATAGAGAGAGTGTATATGCCAGAATATTTAAGAATCTATTAAAACGTGGATGGGTTTGTTGAACATTGAGGAAATCACGCACTAATAAAGTATTGGCAATTAATAAACTCCAAGCAAAAAAAGCTTCTAATTTGCTTTGTGATAGGAAAGAAAACCAGGGCACAGTTTTGAGGAAGCCGTAGTGTACAATGAAGAATGCTAGGCCAGAAAAAGCAAAGGCAGCATAATAGAGATAAATACGCGTGCGGTACTGGAGGAAAAAATAAAGGTGGTAGATGGTTAAGGTAATTAAAACGCCGAAACATAATCCCATAACAAGATAGCTGAGATTAATTATTTCAATAAAGGTATTAAGAGAGGTGAGAATAGGCATCTGCATCAAGTAATGTTCAGAATGCATTTTTAAATAGAAAGTATGTGATTGCTTCGGCGCTAAGGGGAGCGCAAAACTATAATTGGGTAGTGCTAGCGTTTGTTTGTTGGCGGGTGAAAAGTCTGTGTTATTGAGTGCAGGAATAAGATGAATCGAGTGATTGTCGACTTCATAGAGTTCTGCCATTTTTAAATTAGTTTGATCCAGAATTAAAAAAATAGGTGCTTTTTGTGCTTGCGTATTGAAGACCGAAAAGCGTAGCCACACATTGGCATCGGTAAAACCAAACAGTAATCGATTGCGGCGTGAAGGGGTAAATTGGTATTGGTATTGGCCAGAGGCAATATCAGTAATGGAAAGTTTTTTGCTTGCGTCTTCCAAATATTCTGTATGGGCGCCTAACAAGTGATAGATAGGGTCGCTGTTTTGAATGATTAGGGGTGTTACTGCGTAGGCTGCAGAACAAAGACACCAGAAAATACAAACAAAAAAAATCCTACTCATGAGGGGGTTTTTTCAACAAGCGTTGTGCTTTGCGCTTACTCCAGCCTTGGAGTACTTGCGATCGCCAATAGATGCGGATTGCAATATAACTGATCAGCGCTAAGATAAGGCCGCAGACTATCGAGCCTAAAACAAAGGGCTGCCAGAGCTGACTAAATTCTTGGATCAGTATGTCGTAGCTTAATGGGCCAGAGGGTGCTGTGGCTGCCTTACCTAAAATGAATGCGCCCACTTTATAGGAGAAAAAAGCTAGCGGTGCTGCAGTAAGCGGATTAGTGACCCAGGTGGCGACAATAGCTAAAGCCACGTGGCCATGCAGGAGAATGCATAACAGAATAGCGGCCAGCATTTGGGCTGGGATAGGTAAAAAAGCAGCAAACAGACCTGCAGAAAATCCTGCAGCGACTGAGCGTCGATTCAAATGCCAGAGATTGGGGGCAAATAACCAATGGTGGATGAAGCGCATGGCCTTACTACTATTGCGCACCGAATCTTGATTAGGCGTATGCTTGCGGATTAATTTTTTGAATTTCACTCAGAGTCTCGTGTAGGGAATACCAAGGATGGTTGCGCATTGTATCGCATTTTGTTTGGGAGTCATTAGCCTTCTCATTTGGCCAGTTGCGCCGTCGGTGGTGTGGTTGGTTGTGGCTGCGGGGGGAGTGGTTTTTTTCAAAAGGCGTTTCCCCTTTGTTCTTTTCCTCACCACCTTCCTCCTCGGTCTTGCCTGGGCGAGTTACCAAGCACAAGACTGGCAACAACATAGGTTAGCACCGGCTTTAGAGAAAAAGCATTTGTGGATTCGTGCTCAAGTGGTGGATTTCCCCCAAAGCTACGGTGATGCCCAGCGTTATACTGTGAAGCCTTTGTGCGTTTATCAGTATGAGTCCCTTGACGCACCTTGTTATGTTCTGCCGAATTTTCCTCAGCGTATTTTAGTCACCGATCCTCAGCGGGGTAAGGCACATCCTATCATTCCGCGTTTGGGCGATATCTATATATGGCCCGTGTCTTTGAAGCGTCCGCACGGCACCGCCAACTGGGGTGGGTTTGATCGAGAAGGTTGGTATTATCAAAATAATATTGGTGCGGTGGGGTATCGAATTCAGCGCGCTTCTCTTATTCCTCTACAAGAGGTGCATCCCAGTTTCCTCACGCGATTTTATCAGTGGCGTCGTCACATCAGCGAACAATTAACTCAAGCCTTGCCTGATCAATCTAGTCGCGCTTTATTGCCGCCTTTATGGGTAAACGATCGCAGCCATTTAACGCAAGACTATTGGCAGGTATTGGCCCGCACCGGCACTACTCATTTATTGTCGATTTCTGGTTTGCATATCAGTTTAATGGCGGCGATTTTTGCGGGGTTAGCTTATGGAATATTACGCTTATCGCCACGTTTGCCTTTAGTCATGCCATTGAAAATTCCCGCCTTGGTCATCGGCTTGTTAGCTGCAACTTTGTATAGTCTGCTAGCCGGTTTTGATTATCCTACCCAGCGCACTTTATATATGCTGATTGGTGTGGCAGCTGCCTTTATCTTTCGTCGAAAGACTTCTCTCTATGAAGGTTTATTGATTAGCTTAACGCTGATTTTATTTCTCCAGCCTAAAGCTGCTGGCGCCATGAGTTTGTGGTTGTCTTTTTTATCTGTGTGGGCTTTGGTGTGGGTGAGCCATGGCTATTCGATGGAAAAATCCATCAGTAAAACTTTTGGTCGTACGCAATGGGGATTGTTTTGGTTAATGGCGCCGCTGTTGGCTTTTTACTTTCAGCAGCTTTCTTTAATAGCTCCTTTAGTGAATTTAATTGCTATCGCAGTATTTTCTTGTTGGATTTTACCTTGCTTATTAATTGCTGAAGCATTGATGTTAATTTATCCGCCTTGGGCGCAGAGTGTGTTAGGTTTTTTAAGTCATACGGTAGCCTGGAGTTGGCAAGAATTAGTTCAGATCAGTGCTTGGCAGTGGGCTAGTGTCACCATTCCGCCTATGTCAGTAGGCGTCCTCTTCATGGCTTTGTTAGCGGCGCTCTGGTGGTTATTACCTTTGCCTTTGTCATTGCGTGTATTAGCGCCGGCGTTATGGCTACCCTGGTGGTTGCCCCGTCATATAGAAATTCCTGAAGGCCAATGGCAATTATCTGTGTTAGACGTGAGCCAAGGGTTGGCTACGGTGTTGCGCACTCAGCATCACACGTTAATTTATGATACCGGCAATGTGTTTGAAGATTTTAGTTATGCAGAAAGAGTGATGACGCCTTATTTGCAGCAAGCCGGTGTGCGTCGCATTGATACGCTACTTGTCAGTCATGCAGATCAAGATCACAGTGGCGGCGCACCTTTTTTATTGAGCCGTTGGCCTATAACTCGTGGTTTGTCTTGGCGCTATAAGCCAGCAGAAATAAAAACGCCTTGGTATAGTTGCGCAGCAGGTCAGCAGTGGCAATGGGATAAGGTAAAGTTTGAAATCCTCTATCCAGGAAAAGACAGAATAGATGAGCGCAATGTGGGTTGTGTGCTAAAAGTAACGAGTGCGACAGGAAGTTCAGTCTTATTGACTGCAGATATTTCCCGTGCGATGGAGGAAGAATTAATTGATACTCGGCCGCAGGATTTAGCGGCGAATGTGTTAGTGGTTCCTCATCATGGTAGTGCAACTTCGTCCTCTACTGGATTTATCCAGCAGGTGCATCCGCAGTTGGCGATTATTTCCGCAGGTTATAAAAATGCTTTTCGTCATCCGCGGCCTGAAATTGTTGCCCGTTATCGAGATCGGACTATTCCTGTGTTGAATACTACTTGGACAGGTGGCATAGAAGTATTTTCAACAAATCATTCCTCAGTAGAATGGCGGACTTTTCGTGAATCTCATCGGAGAGTGTGGCAGAATTCGCCGTCGGATTAATTATTAAGGAAACCCCGTGAATCAAGACAGTTTGCTCAGTTTGCTCGCCAAAGGTGGCATATTAATGTGGCCCATTGGCCTATGTTCCATCATTGCGTTGGCTGTAATTATCGAACGCTTTTGGACCCTGCGCCGTAAAAAAGTAGCGCCTGCTCATTTAGTTGCTGACGTTTGGAGTAGCATTAAGGAAAATCGTTTTGATCGTAGCCAATTAGACATTTTACGCATGAATTCTTCTTTGGGTCGTGTATTGGCGATGGGATTAGTCAATGCCAAGCACGGCCGCGAGATGATGAAAGAAAGTATTGAAGAAGTGGCAACTCACGAAGTTCATAATCTACAAAAATATCTCAATGTGTTAGGTACTATTGCGGGAATTACTCCATTATTGGGTTTGTTAGGCACCGTAGTGGGAATGATTCACGTATTCTCCGCTATTGTATTAACCGGTAATAATACGCCGGAAGCTTTAGCCACAGGTATTGCGGAAGCCTTGATATGTACTGCAGCAGGATTATGCGTGGCGATTCCTGCATTATTTTTTCATCGACTGTTATTAGGTCGAGTAGAAGAAATGACTGTCTTAATGGAGCAGGAAGCGATTCGCTTGGTAGATGTGCTGCACGGTTCTCGAGAAATTAGTAGTAGTTTATCCTTATGAAATTTCCTCGCGTTGCGAAAAAAGATCCGATAGAAATTAATTTAGCGCCAATGATCGACGTCATGTTGGTATTGTTAGTTTTTTTTGTGATGAGTAGCACTTTTTCAACAGTGCAAAAATCCCATCTGCAAGTGTCGTTGCCCACAGCGCAAACAAAAGCCGCAGATGTTTTGCCTGATTCAGTGGAAATTGCTATCAATCAACAGGGTGAATATGCCGTCAATGGTCAAGTATTGCCGAGCCAAAATGCCAATGCTTTACAGCATGCATTAAAGCAAACGTTGCAAGGTCGTGTAGCAGCCAATGTACCCTTGGTGATCACCGCTGATGCGCAGGCTACCCATCAATCAGTGGTTACCGCTATGGATGTAGCCGGGCAATTGGGTTTAACCCATTTAAGTATTACTACCATAAAATCTACGGCACCATAAAATCCACGGTACCGTAAAAAACAGGAAGGCTTTGATGCGTTTTTTTTCTCGCTCTGCTTTTTCTTCCCCTTCGTGGATCGCTTACCGGCGTTTGTTAGTTTTAACAAAACAATATCGTCGGGGATTATGGCTTGGGGCGTTAGGATTTTTTATTTATGCTCAAACCCAATGGGTCTGGGCGCAATTAATTGAATATATTTTTGTTGCCATTCAAAAAAACAATCCTCATTTAAGCGTGAAATTGCCTTTGGCCATTGCAGCTATTTTTATGATTCGCGGCGTAGGTTCGTTTTTGGGAAATTATGGTATCGCCTATGTAGCCCGTAACGTGGTGTACGATTTGCGCAATCGTTTATTTGGCCATTTATTAAAACTCGATACACACTACTATGATCAAAATGGTTCCGGGCAAATTTTATCTCGGCTAATTTATAATGTCGAACAAGTATCTGGTGCTTCCAGTGAAGCGTTAAAAGTTGTATTGCAGGAAGGTCTTACTGTGGTGGGTTTATTAACCTATCTTATGTATAAAAACTGGCAGTTGTCGTTGTTATTTATTGTCATGGCGCCAATTATTGGTGTGGTAGTGAGTGTAGCCAGCAAACGATTAGGCATGTTAAGTCGTCGCATTCAAGATTCCATGGCGGATGTCACTCATGCTATTAAAGAAGCAGTGAATGCGCAGCGCACAGTGAAAGCTTTTGGTGGCCAAACCTATGAAAAAAATCGATTTGCCCAAGCCAATACGAATAATTTAAAGCAAGGCTTAAAACTCGTCATTACTGAATCGATTAGCACCCCCATTGTGCAGTTGTTGGTAGCGATTTGTTTAGCGATATTGGTGTGGATTGCTTTGCAGCCAGAATTTTTAGGCAATAACACCGCGGGTGAATTTATTGCTTATATTACAGCAGCCGGTTTAATTGCTAAACCGATTCGACAATTAACCCAAGTCACTACATTAATTCAGCGTGGTATCGTCGGCGCTGCTTCTGCATTTGAATTGTTGGATATCCCGGCGGAAAAAGATGAAGGTAAGTATCCCTTGTCGCATGCCCGTGGCCGCATTGAATTTCAGAACGTAGGTTTTCGCTATCCAGGCAAAGAAGAATGGGTGTTGCGCGATATTAATTTTGTGGTAGAGCCGGGTCAAACTGTTGCGTTGGTGGGGAAATCAGGCGGCGGAAAATCTACCTTGGCGAGTTTAGTACCGCGTTTTTATTTGCCTTGTGAGGGTCAGATTTTTCTAGATGATATTCCGTTAAATCAAATTATTTTAGGCGATGTGCGTCAACAAGTAGCGTTGGTCAGCCAGCAGTTAGATTTATTTGATGACACCATCGCAAACAATATTGCCTATGGTTGCCCTAATGCATCACCTGCTCAAATTGAACAGGCAGCAGAAATGGCTAATGCGTTATCTTTTATTCAGCAATTTCCTGAAGGCATGAGCACACGTGTAGGAGAAATTGGTTTGCGTTTGTCGGGCGGTCAACGTCAGCGGATTGCAATTGCTCGCGCTTTATTAAAGAATGCGCCGATTTTAATTTTAGATGAAGCGACTTCTGCGTTGGATACGGAATCCGAAGGATTAATTCAACAAGCCTTGCAGCGCGTCATGCAACACTGCACTACCTTAGTGATTGCCCATCGTTTGTCGACCATTGAATCGGCGGATTGTATTTTAGTGGTTGATCGAGGTCGGATTATTGAGCGCGGCACTCATCAACAATTGATGCAGAAAAACGGCGTTTATAGTCAGCTACATACTGCGATGATTTATGAGTAAGGCTACTTTTTAATTCCCTCCCCTGGCAAGGGGAGGGCTAGGGTGGGGTCAGGAAAAGTAAAGTTCATGTTTGTGCTTGTTAGAAAATTGACCCCCTCCTAACCTCCCCCTTGCCAGGGGGAGGGATTTTTAATGCGCAAATTAGTTCGTTTTAGAAACTAGGAAAAAATGATGTTAATTATTCCCGCTATTGATTTAAAAGAAGGTCGTTGTGTGCGTCTACGCCAAGGCCGAATGGAAGATGCCGATGTATTTGGGGATGATCCCGTTGCTATGGCAGCGCGTTGGGTAGAAGCCGGCGCACGACGTTTGCATTTAGTGGATTTAGACGGCGCCTTTGCGGGTAATCCAGTGAATGCTGCAGTGATTGAAAAAATTAGTCAAAAATATCCTGAATTACCGATTCAAATTGGCGGCGGTATTCGCACCGCACAACATATTCAAACTTATCTTGATGCAGGTGTGAGTTATTGCATTATCGGCACTAAAGCGGTGACCGATCCGGAATTTGTCATTCAAGTTTGTCAGCAATATCCAGGAAAAATAATTATTGGCATCGATGCAAAAGACGGTTTTGTTGCTACGGAAGGTTGGGCCACAGTGTCCGACCAAACAGCGATTGCCTTAGCGAAAAAATTCGAACAACAAGGCGTCAGCGCTATTGTTTATACTGATATTGCACGCGACGGTATGATGCAAGGCGTCAATGTTGAGGCGACAAAAAAATTAGCGGAAGCTTTAACTATTCCTGTAATTGCTTCTGGTGGTGTATCGCATTTGGCAGATATTCAAGCCTTAGGTGCAGTAGCCAGTTCCGGTATTATCGGTGCGATTGTTGGTCGTGCTTTATATGAAGGAGCATTGAATTTAACGGAAGCGCAAAAGAGCGGAGATTTATTTCAACAATAAAAAAGGGCACAGTGAGTGCCCATTTTTAAAAGATTTATTAAGCCCAAGACAAAGTGCTTAAATCATCTATGTTCTTTTTATCTGTAGAACCAAATTTTTGAATAATCGCAGTTCCTTTTGATAAATCAATGTTCAGAATCGTACCTTTTTTCTTGCTGCTATCTTTAGCAATATAAAAAACTGGATCTCCTGCTCTGGCATAAGCAGCTATTGAAGCAGTTGTATTTTTGCCGCTCTGTATATCTTTTTTCCAGTTGCCTTTTCTTTCTTCAAGAGAAGCATTAGGCGCTGTTTGGTGTGCCTTTATTGCTGCTTGAGTCGCTGTTCTTTGTGCAGCATGCTGAGCATATTCACGTGAATCTTTTCTAAAGCCAGATTCTGCATCAATATCCACTCGTGGAGCGCCAGATAATTCTCGACCTAAGTTATATCTTTCAATTGCTAGTTCTCGCGGATCAGTTTGACCTTGAGCTGAGGCGGCTTGATGTGCGGAAGCCTTCGCTTGATCATAGAGAGTTATAGCAAGTACTTTTTCAGAGATTTCTGCTTGTGTGTTGGAAAGCGCTCCAATTGCTATCTGCGCATCGTCAACAATATTTACTTCACTGGTGCTGGCAGTGATTGCTTGTTGGAAAAAATATGCTTCCATTTTCCGCTGTAATTGAGCAATGAGTTTTTGCGCTTGTTGTAACGTTATATGCTCTTTCAGAGTGCCAGTCTGTGCGCTTCTATATTCACGATAATCTGCGTTGCCGTGTTGACCTTCATGGGGGGTAATATTTAGTGTGTTTGTTGTTGGAGTAAGTTTAAAGTTTCCAACTGCTGCAGGATGAATGGCGCGAGAGAATACAAACCAGTTATCCCCTCCATGAAATGCATTGCAAAGTTCGAAAGCTGCCTGCAGTACTTCTGAATAAGCTGCTTGTAGCTGTTGATGTTTGGCTGCAATTGCGACTGCCTGGTGGCTTCGTATTTGTTGTTGGTCTATTGCTGGGTGTGGGTCACAGTCATAAGTTTCGAAAGAAGAAGCTACTGCTTCTACATCATCATCTGAATCTATTGTTATGCTTGGTGTTGTTAACATAGCAGCTGCCGCTTGCTTCGATGGTTTTGGCGGCGGCGGTGGTGGAGCTTTTTTGGCTGTAGTAGAAGTAGTAGTTTTTGGAGAAAGAACTACCTCAGCGCTTGCTGGAGCTGCTTGTGCTAAATCCACTGCTTGATTAGTTGATGCTTTTAAAGGCACGGAAGTGGTTGGGTGTAAGCCAGCACGTGCTGCTTGTATCTGTCCGAGATCCGCTGCCATGACTTTCCACAAAGGGGAGTTGTCCGTCGGCGCGCCTACCTGAAGGTTTTGCTGGGCAAATTGTTGGGCTACTTGGGTTACTGGTTTGAATGGCGGCGCTGACATAAATATCACCTGTTATTAGTTAATTAAGTTTATTAGTCCGTTATTGTTTTCCTGTCTAAACAGACGAGAATTTTTTTCCAATCTCTGCTTAAAAAGACAAAGTGCAGCGACTCTAGCATGGATATTTGAGTGCAGGCAAAACAATTTTTGTTACTGCCTTATGTCGGGTCGAGTTTGGCGGATATGAAAGATTTAATAAAAAGG
>CAXNEI010000007.1:0-10903 GCA_964201195.1 Gammaproteobacteria bacterium | reverse complement strand
CATGCCTGCAATTAAAGAGTCGGTGGAAAAAACCAAATTTTCTTCTGCGTCAGGCTGAATGACTGCGGCATCATCACCAATGCCTAACAAGACCTGTGGATCGGGCGCAAAAGTTTCTGCTTGGGCTTTGAATAGTTTTTCAATGAGAGAAAATTCGGATAGAGCCACAATCAACTGCTCACGTTATGTTGCAGCCTGACCGCGAGATCGAGAAGCACCACATTCTAATGCACGCACTTTTCGTGCTAGTTTGTCCAATACACCATTAATATATTTATGGCTGTCGGTTGCACCAAACACCTTGGCCAATTCAACGCCTTCATTAATGACAATTACGTAGGGAATATCAATGCGCTGCGACAATTCATAGGTACTTAATCGCAAGATACTAAGAGAAACCGGATCTAATTCTTTAATATCTCGATCTAAATAAGGCTTGAATAATGCGTCGAGCGTTTCGAGCTGATCCAATATCTGGAGCAATAATATATTGAAGTAGGGCACATCCACTTTGGTCATACCTGCTTCATCGTGAAATTGTTGCAATATTTCCTGCGCAGGCGTTCTTGCTAATTGCCATTGATACAAGGCTTGAACTAACAAGCGCCGTGAACGACGACGCGCAGCAGGTTTTACTTTTGGCAGAATCTCGCCCTGTTTATTATTAAAAGTCATGAGTTAAGATTTTTTAAAAAATCGACCATTTCCATGGCTGTCATTGCTGCTTCTGCGCCTTTATTGCCTGCTTTTGTTCCTGCACGCTCAATGGCTTGCTCAATGGTATCCGTTGTTAATACCCCAAAGGCAATGGGTTTTTCCGTTTCCAACATAATTTGTGCAACACCTTGCGAACAAGCGCCAGCAACAAAATCAAAATGCGGTGTACCGCCACGAATCACTGCGCCCAAAGCAATCAAGGCATCACACGGCACTTGTTGCGCCACTTTTTTCAAGGCTAAAGGCATTTCAAAAGCGCCTGGTACGCGAATAATTTTAATGTGATCATTGCTCACACCATGACGACGTAGCGCATCTACTGCGCCTTCAATCAAACTGTCCACAATGAAACTATTAAATCGTGCAGCCACAATACAATAATGCGCTTTGGCAGAATTAAAATGGCCTTCGATGGTTTTGATGTTTGACATAGTTTTTCCTCTTTAATCTCTCGGTTCTACATATTCGGCAATTTCTAAACCAAATCCTGATAGGGCATTAAACTTCAACTTAGAGCTTAGCAGACGCATTTTTTTCACCCCTAATGCTTGCAATATTTGCGAACCAGTGCCGATAGTACGATACGTATTGTGCGCAGAAGCCTGTTGCACCGGTTGGCCAGAAAAAAATCCAGCAACGCGTTGCGATAAAGCATCCGGCTGCGTTTCTTGACCTAACAATAACACGACACCAGCATCTTGCTCTGCCACGTAACTGAGGGCTTTTGCTAACGACCAACCAGTTCTCCCTTCAATTCGGGCACCGAACAAATCACGAAAGGTATCCACTAAATGCACACGAACAAAAGGTGCTTCACTGTTTTCTAAATCGCCTTTCACTAAAGCTAAATGACATAGTTGATCAATTAAACTGTGAAATACCACGCAATTAAATTCACCATATTCGGTATCGAGCATTTCTTCACGTACACGTTCCAACGTTTTCTCATGCACGGTGCGATAATGAATTAAATCGGCAATGGTACCAATTTTTAATTGATGTTGCTGGGCGAATTTTTCTAAATCCGCGCGACGCGCCATGGAACCATCTTCATTCATGATTTCCACAATCGCCGCAGCAGGCTCTAATCCTGCCAATCGCGCTAAATCACAGCCAGCTTCCGTATGACCTGCACGATTTAATACGCCACCAGGCATCGCCATTAAAGGAAAAATATGGCCGGGCTGAATGAGCTCTTGTGGCTGTGTATTTTTCGCTACCGCCATTTGAATGGTTAAGGCACGATCCGCTGCGGAAATTCCAGTAGAAATTCCCTGCGCTGCATCAATCGACAAAGTAAAATTAGTGCCGTGTTGACTACCATTTTTATTGACCATTAAAGGTAAGGCTAATTGTTCACAGCGTTCTTTTTCTAACGTTAAACAAATTAAACCACGGGCATAACGGGCCATAAAATTAATATCTTCTGGCTTGACCCAAGAAGCAGCCATCACTAAATCGCCTTCGTTTTCTCTATCTTCATCATCCATCAACACAATCATTTTGCCTTGACGAATATCTTGAATGAGCTCTTCAACGCTGTGCATTTTCATAAATTAATCTTCTCGCTTTAATAGGCGTTCGAGATAACGCGCAATAATATCCACTTCAATATTCACTCGAGTGTGCGCCTGCCAACGATTGATGTTAGTTTTTTCACTGGTGTGCGGCACAATATTCACTGTAAATTGATTCGCTTCCACAGTGTTTACCGTCAAGCTAATGCCTTCAATACAAATAGAACCTTTAGCCGCAATATAACGCGCTAAATGATTGGGCACTGCAACCGTAAAACGCCAACTGCGTGCATCACTCTGTTTATCGATAATTTCGCCGACACCATCTACATGCCCACTGACCCAGTGACCACCCAAAGGGGTGCTTAATGTTAACGCTTTTTCTACATTCACCGGTGCGCCAATCGATAATTCGCCCAAAGTAGTTAAACTCAAAGTTTCATTCGATACATCGGCAGAAAAACTTTTTTCACTTAACTGAATCACAGTTAAACACACACCATTCACTGCAATGCTATCGCCCAGCTGAACGCCATCGAGAAATGTATTTTCCGTTTCAACAGTCAAACGCATATCGCCAGAAATAATTTCCTGCGCTGCTAGCGAACCGATGGATTCAATGATACCTGTGAACATAACAATTACTCAGTCATTTTGGGCTGATAAATCAATCGCACATCTTCGCCTAATACGCTCATGTCTTTCAATTGCAGCTCCACTGCTTCAGATAATTCTTCTAGTGACCACTGCACTAAAGGCTGCGCTGAACTACCTAATAATTTCGGCGCTATATATAACCATAATTCATCAACACACTGCTGTTGAATAAAAGCACCCGCTACCGTAGCGCCGGCCTCCACCAATACTTCATTGCAACCCATGCTTGCTAAATGCCGCAATAAGCTCTCTAAATCTACGCGATGCTCATCATCCATTTCTTCTAGCAACAACCATTCAACCGGTTCTTCTTCTAATTCGGCTTCGAGAATGCGCATACGCGCTAAATTTTTTATCGTCCGAGTACCCACCCACAAAGCCTTACCTGGTTGCTGAAAAATTTTATAGTCAAAATTAATCCGCAAATGGGTATCTAACAACACGCGTAATGGCTGACGCACTAACTGACCAGCTAACGAAGGCTGTAAGCTGGACGCAATCTGTTGATTATCTTTTACTTCCGCAGGTAATGGATAAGGCGGTTGCCAATCTTGAACACGCACGGTCAGTGACGGATCATCCTGCAGCACAGTGCCCACACCCGTAATAATGGCAGAACTGCGCGCTCTTAATCGCTGCACCTCTTCTCGCGCTGCAGCGCCGGTAATCCATTGGCTTTCACCGGACTCCATCGCTGTGCGACCATCCAGACTCATGGCCATTTTCACGCGTACCCAAGGCAAACCTTGGGTCATACGCTTGATATAACCAGGATTCAATTCTGCAGCTCGCGCCTCCAACAAACCCACATGGGTTTGAATGCCCGCTTCGTTGAGCTGATTCATTCCACCGCCATTTACTCGTGGATTAGGATCTGCCATTGCAGCCCAAACTTCTTTTACGCCGGCTTGAATTAACGCATCGCAGCAAGGAGGTGTTTTGCCTTGATGACAACAAGGCTCAAGCGTCACGTAAACTGTCGCGTCTTTTGCTTGTTCACCGGCTTGACGCAAGGCATGAATTTCCGCATGAGGCTCACCGGCTTTTTCGTGAAAACCTTCGCCAATAATGTAGCCGTCTTTCACTATGACACAACCCACCCGCGGATTCGGGTCGGTGGTATATAAACCCAGTTGCGCCAATTCCAGCGCTCGACTCATATATTGTTCGTGCAGATCTGTCATAGCAAAAATCTCAGTCGGTGCTTTTCAGTTTGGCAATCTCATTTTGGAAGTCACTCACATCCTGAAAGCTACGATAGACAGAAGCAAAGCGTACATAAGCGACGGGATCTAATTTAGATAACACGCCCATCACCCGCTCACCCACCCATTTCGAATTGACTTCACGCTCACCGGTAGCACGTAATTCATGCTTGATACGACTGAGCGCAGCTTCAATTTGCTCGGTAGAAACAGGGCGTTTTTCTAGTGCGCGCAATAAACCACTACGCAATTTGTCGTCACTAAAAGGCTCGCGCGAACCATCTTGCTTAATCACGCGCGGCATTAATAGTTCAGCGGTTTCATAGGTGGTGCAGCGCTCGCCGCAAGCCACACATTCACGCCGCCGACGCACTTGGCTGCCTTCCGCAACCAAGCGAGAGTCAATGACTTTGGTATCTTCAGCGCCGCAATAGGGACAAAACATGGATTCATTAACCTTAAATAGCTAGCCTTGATAAACCGGAAATTCTTTGCACACAGCAGCGACTTGCTCACGCACTTTGGCGATAGTGTCGGCATTATTGAGATCCGCCAAAATATCGCAAATCCAATGGGCCAGCGCTTGCACTTGCGGTTCTTTAAACCCACGGCGCGTTACCGCCGGCGTACCGATCCGCAAACCGCTGGTGACGAAGGGCGAGCGAGGGTCTTTCGGCACGGCGTTTTTATTCACCGTAATATGCGCAGCACCCAAGGCAGCATCGGCGTCTTTACCTGTCATGTCTTTGTCTATTAAATCCAATAAAAACAAATGGTTATCAGTTCCTCCGGAGACAATTTTGAATCCGCGCTGTTGCATGACTTCAGCCATAGCTTGAGCGTTTTTCACCACCTGCTGTTGATAGATTTTGAATTCAGGCGCCAGCGCTTCTTTGAAGCAAACCGCTTTTGCGGCAATCACATGCATGAGCGGGCCACCTTGACCACCCGGGAATACAGCTGAATTGAGTTTCTTTTCAATAGCTTCATTGGCCTTCGCGAGAATTAAACCGCCCCGTGGGCCAGCTAAGGTTTTATGGGTTGTCGACGTCGTCACGTCAGCGATGGCGACGGGGTTAGGATATAAACCTGCGGCAACCAAACCCGCCACATGGGCCATATCTACGACTAAGTAGGCGCCCACTTCATCGGCAATCGTGCGAAAAATCTGCCAATCGATCTGACGGGAGTAAGCAGAAAAACCCGCCATGATCATTTTCGGTTTGTGCTCACGAGCTAACGCAGCTACTTGGTCATAATTGATTCGGCCAGTATTTTCATCGAGGCCATACTGCACTGCATGGTAGATTTTTCCGGAGAAGTTCACGCTGGCGCCATGGGTTAAGTGACCACCTTCAGCCAAACTCATGCCCAAAACCGTCTCACCCGGATTTAATAATGCCATGTAAACTGCTGAGTTAGCCTGCGAGCCAGAATGAGGTTGCACGTTGGCATAATCCGCATTGAACAGTTGCTTCGCTCGATCAATGGCTAGGGTTTCGCAAATATCCACATATTCGCAGCCGCCGTAATAGCGCTTGCCCGGATAGCCTTCCGCATATTTATTGGTTAGCACCGAACCTTGAGCTTCCAATACCCGCGGGCTCACATAATTTTCTGAAGCAATGAGCTCGATATGCTGCTCTTGGCGATTGCGCTCAGCCTCCATCGCAGCAAATAATTCATCATCAAAACCTTTGATCTGCATCTCTTGAGTAAACATGTCATCTCCTGCGCTGTGCCAGCTAACGAATAATTTTTAAGGGGTGCCGCAGTGTACACTAACCGCACAGAGGGATCATCCGCAATTTGACAAATTGACCCAGCAGCCCAATCCGCTAGAATGGCTGCGCCCCGTCACTCAATACATCATCGATTCACCACTATGAATATGCCTTCCCTATTCCGCCATTTTTTTCTGATCGCTGCTTATCTCATAGGCATTAGCCTAACAGCACCAGTCCATGCAGCTGCTGAAACACTCGATACCCTAGCAGCCATCGTAGATAACGACGCCATACTCACCAGCGATCTGAATCACCGAACACAGCTGATTGAAAATCAGTTTAAACAACAGAATCGCGCGTTGCCGCCACAAGATTTATTGCGCAAGCAAGTATTGGATCGGCTCATTTTAGAGTCTATTCAATTACAACTCGCTGAACGTTCGGGCATTCGGGTGAGCGATAATGATCTCAACGACATTATTCAAAAAATTGCTGAACAAAATCATTTAAGCGTCACCGCATTCCAGAAAAAATTGGCACTAGAACAGGTGGTGTATGGAGATTTCCGCCAACAGCTTTATATCGATAGGCTGTTGTCACAAGTGCAGCAACATTATGTGGGTAGTCGTGTGCAAGTGACCGATCAAGATGTACAACATTTTTTGCAATCACCCATCGCCCAACAATCATTGGATGTCGAATACCATCTGCATCATATTTTAGTGCCTATCTCTAGCGCTCCTATTCACGATGAAGTAGAAAAAGCCGAGCAACTGGCTAATAAAATTTACCAACAACTAGAGGAAAAAAAGTCGCGGTTTGAATCCTTGGCACTGACTTATTCTTCCGGGCAAACCGCATTAGAAGGCGGTGATTTAGGCTGGCGTAAAGCAGGGCAATTACCTACATTATTTGCCGACACAGTGGTTCACATGAAAGTAGGTGAAATCAGTCATCCTATTCGCAGCGCTAGCGGTTTTCATATGATTCGCCTGACAGAAAAACGCGGCGACACGCAAAAAGTGATTGCTCAAACTTCTGTTAAACATATTTTAATTAAACCCACAGAAATTCGTTCTGATGCGGTAGCGCAATTACTGATTAATGATCTCTATCAACAAGCAAAAAATGGCGCTGACTTTTCTACGTTAGCAAAAACCTATTCCGATGATCCTGGTAGCGCACGCAGTGGCGGTGAGTTAGGCTGGGTTTCCCCCGGCCAAATGGTGCCGGAATTTGAAGCCGCAATGAATGCTACTACAGTGAATCAGACTTCTGCGCCTTTTCGCTCTTCTTTTGGCTGGCATATTTTGAAAGTATTGGATCGACGCCAACAAGATATGAGTGAAGCCTTCCGCACTAACCAAGCAAAAAATGCCATCTATAAACGCAAATATGAAGAAGAGCTAGATTTGTGGTTAAAGGAAATTCGTCAGGCTGCGTTTGTAGAAATTAAAACACCACCCACATGAAAAAACCTATTGTTATTACTACAGGCGAACCTGCGGGCATCGGCCCCGATTTAATTATTCAGCTGGCGCAGCAACCACGTTCAGTACCCTGGTGTGTGATTGGTGATGGCGAACTATTATTAGCGCGCGCCCACCAACTCAACTTACCCATTCAGTTAACGCCTTATTCCTCCGCATTAACTGAGCAAGCGCCCGATGAATTATGGCTTGAACATCATTCACTACTAACACCTTGCGTAGCCGGACGCCTCGATGCAAAGAATAGCGCCTATGTATTAGATATTTTACGCCGAGCAACAGCAGGCTGTTTGGCGGGAGAATTTTCCGCCCTCGTCACCCCGCCGGTACAAAAAAGTATTATTAACGAAGCCGGTTTTGCTTTTACTGGACACACAGAATTCCTCGCTGAATTAACTCAGACACCTCGCGTGGTAATGATGTTGGCAACCTCGCAATTGCGCGTCGCTTTAGTAACAACCCATTTACCTTTGCGCCAAGTGCCTGATGCAATTACACCGACCTTGCTCACAGAAATTATTCATATTTTAAATACCGACTTAAAAAATAAATTCCGCATTGCTTCACCTAACATACTCGTGTGCGGACTCAATCCGCATGCTGGTGAACAAGGCCATTTAGGTCGAGAAGAAATTGATGTGATTATTCCATGCTTAGATTCATTACGTCAGCAAGGCATCAATTTAATTGGACCTGTACCAGCAGATACCGCCTTCACACCAGAATCATTAGCACAGTGCGATGCAGTATTAGCCATGTATCATGATCAAGGTTTACCGGTATTAAAACAACAAGGTTTTGGTGAAGCAGTCAATATCACCTTGGGCTTACCCTTTATTCGTACCTCTGTCGATCACGGCACTGCACTGACTTTAGCGGGAACTGGCAAAGCTCATGCATCGAGTTTATTAGCAGCAATACGCATGGCGGAAAATTTAATTCAATGAAACATATTCCTCGCAAACGTTTTGGCCAACACTTTCTCACTGATCCCCATATCATTAACGAATTGGTGATGTTGATTAATGCAGAACAAAAAGATCACCTAGTAGAAATTGGCCCAGGCCTCGGCGCATTGAGCCAATATTTAATCGGTACCAGTGATCGCTATGACGCGGTAGAATTGGATCGCGATTTAATCGCACCGCTCACTAAAAAATTCAGTAGCTATCCTTCCTGGCAATTACACCAAAGCGATGCCCTTGAATTTGATTTTTCCACACTAAAAAAAGACAACCGCTTATTGCGTGTGGTAGGTAATTTACCCTACAACATCTCTACGCCATTGCTTTTTCATTTATTGGAATTCAAATCGATTATTCAAGATATGCATTTCATGCTGCAACAAGAAGTAGTGGAAAGATTAACGGCACAACCTGGCGATACCAATTACGGCCGCTTAACCATCATGATGCAATATCACTGCACAGCAGAATATTTACTGCACGTACCACCGGAAGCCTTTGATCCGCCACCCAGAGTAGAGTCCGCAGTGGTGAAGCTCACGCCACATCATCAATATCAACATACTGCCGATGTACAACTGGCACTCAGCCAGATCGTCACTACGGCTTTTAGCCACCGTCGAAAAACCATTGGAAATAGTTTAAAATCGCTACTTCCCGCTGCTGCACTTGAGACAGCAGAAATTAATTCCACCCTCAGACCGCAACAACTGAGCTTGCCAGAATATTTACGCTTAGCCCAATGGCTGACAAATTTCTCAACAGGAGATTCTCCTCATGAACCTAGCACTAGAAGAAATTGAATCCACCACAACCTATAACGTGGAAGTTCACGTACTCAGCGAATATTTACCGCATAACAGTCTGCCAGAAGAAAACTTATATGCTTTTGCCTATCATGTGCATATTCGCAATAAGGGTGATATTTCTGCGCAGTTATTGCGTCGACATTGGATCATTACCGATGGCAACCAACATACGGAAGAAGTGAAAGGCGATGGCGTCATTGGTGAACAACCTTTTATTCGACCCGGTGAAGCGTTTAATTATTCTAGCGGCACTGTGCTGCGTACACCGGTCGGTAGCATGCGGGGTAGTTATCAATTAATTGCCGCCGATGGCACGCCTTTCAACGCGCCGATTTATCCCTTCACTTTGGCACATCCGCGGGCGTTGCATTGAAAAATGAAGAGCAGCATAAGACTCGAGCTTAGTAGCTTGCTGTAAAGTGTTTTTTTAAATGTAGAGTACCTGGGGAATTACGAATTTTTATTATCACGCTGGGTTAATAGATGAGTTAATTCCTTTAAACTAATCGCTTCGACTTGTTCATTAATGGGGTGACAATCATTGCCTGCATGTACGACAAAAGCACGAGTGGGTTGTAGATCGATGCAGGCTTGATAAAATCCTTTCTTCGGTTTAATTGAATGGCGTTTAATTTCTATTGCCCAACGTTCGCCACCGGGTAATTCTAAAATTAAATCTATTTCGGCACCGCCGGTGGTGCGATAAAAACCTGGCACTGTACGAGCGGGTGCTGCACTGATTAAATTTTCTATAACAAAACTTTCCCAGCTAGCTCCCACAATAGGATGGCCTACAAGTTGATGATGAGTGGCAATATTCAATAAAGCATGGAGTAGCCCACTGTCGCGAATAGTGATTTTGGGTGCTTTCACCAAGCGTTTTCCCACGTTGACATGATAAGGTTGCAGGCGTCGAACCAATAATAAATCCACTAATAAATCGGTATAGCGAGTGATGCTTTGATTGCTGACTTCCAATGCGGCGGCTAAACGCGATGCATTGAGTAAGCCGCCGTGATGATGAGCGAGCATAGTCCAAAATCGACGCAAGGTTTCTGCAGGAATACGCGGGCCAAACAAAGCAATATCGCGCTCTAAATAACTGCGAATCATATCTCCTCGCCAAGCTACACTCGCTTGATCACTGACGGCAAGAAAACTATCGGGAAAACCGCCGCGGGTCCATAATTTCTCCAGATCAGTTGCGTTGATTTCTGAATGCATGAGCGGTGTCATCTCAATATAACGAATGCGTCCTGCTAGGCTTTCGCTGCTTTGTTTTAATAAGTCTAGAGAAGCAGAACCCAATAACAAAAAACGTCCTGTGCGTTTGCCGCGACGACGGCCTTGATCAATTAAGCCACGGAGCGTTAAAAATAATTCGGGCACTCGATGAATTTCATCAAGAATCACTAATCGATCTTCATAAGCGGAACGGAAGGCTGCTGCGTGGGTCAATTTCTCTCGCTCATAAACATCTTCCAAGTCGAGATAAAGCGCATTTTTTTGTTGGTGAGCAATTTCCAAAGCCAAAGTAGTTTTGCCTACTTGGCGTGGGCCGATTAAAACAACCGCGGCTTGTTCAGTAAGTGCTTGTTGAACGTATTGTAGGGCTTTTCTGGTAAACATCCTTGTAAATTTACCATGGCTTGGAAGATTTGCAAGGATAAAGTATTTTCCAATCCATAAATGATACTGAAGGAGGGATGACCACCACTATACTCCTCGGGTTACCTTTAACGTGAGTCAACTCGCTAAAAGCGTTTGATATATTGGCAACCTTATGCAAACCTTAACTAAAGTAACTAGTCGGAGG
>CAXNEI010000006.1:0-10989 GCA_964201195.1 Gammaproteobacteria bacterium | reverse complement strand
AAGGCGGAGAATGGATTTTCTGCGTTGACGGAATTAGATACTAACAAAGACGGTAAAGTTGACGCATTTGATGCAGCGTTTAATAATTTACGCGTTTGGAAAGATCCTAACAGTAATGGCATCACTGATGCCGGTGAATTAATTGCTTTAGCTGCTGCGGGTGTTAAATCCATTGATTTAAATTATTCTGTTAGCTCTGTGGTAGATGCGCAAGGCAATGCTCATAAACAAGTAGGAAATTACACGACTACTTCCGGTGCAACGCATGCAGTGGATGATGTCTGGTTTACTGCAGACCCTGCTTACAGTATCGATTTATCTTCTCCCGTAGAAATCAGTGATGAAGTTGCTGCACTGCCAAATATTACGGGTTTTGGTAATGTGCGGAGTTTGCATCAAGCCATCGCTTTGGATTCCAGCGGCCAGTTAAAGGACTTGTTAGCTCAGTGGCTGGCGGCTACGCCTAATTCGGCGGAACGAGATACTTTATTAACCACAATGATTTATCGCTGGGCTGGCGCGCAGAATGTAGGGACTTATGATCGCTATGATTTTTCTAATGGTGGATACAGATCGATAGAGCCCAATGCAGCCTATGACTCTAAACAACTGGTCACCTTAGAGACTTTTTTAGGTCGTAAATATTATGGGATTTACACCGGTAGTATCCGAGTGTATCAAACCGATGAAATTGTTCAGGCTTTTACAGTGCTTAAAGACTGGGTGCAAGGCCAACTGCAAGCCCAAACCGATTTTCAAACTCTCTATAATACTATTTCATTCAATTGGAATAACACCAACAACACCCTTACCATCGATGCCAATAAAATAATTGATCAATGGCGTAGTCAATATGCTGTTGATCCTGCACAAACTCAATTACAGATGAATCAATTTGCTGCGGCATTAAAATATCAAGGCAACTTTGGTTTAAACCTTCTGAATAGCCTGCATCAAGCCGGAGATATCACAGCTTCTGGATTTTCATTATACCTTGCCGTATTTGATCAAAATGTTTTAGTCGGTGATGCGGGTAATAATGAGATTGCCGGGAATAATAACGACGAAATTATTTATGGTCTCAGCGGCGATGATACTGTTTTAGCCGAATCCGGTGATGATACAGTGATTGGTGGCGCAGGCAATGATTATCTTGAAGCGGGTGCGGGTAATGATACCTATTTGTTTGGCAAGGATTTTGGTATCGATACCATTGTCAATAATCGAGCTTTTCGTCATGCGCTCAGTTCTTATTACTACCCTACCTATATTTTTTACGATGTTAGCACCTATGGTATTCCTACCAATAAAATCGATACGGTTTATTTCTCGCAATATTCCTCCACTGACATCAAAGCCACCCGTGAGCAGGGAGATTTATTATTAACCACCCTCGATAATCAAAACCAAGTGCGAGTAGAAAAATATTTTATAGGTGATCAACCTGGCGGGTATGCTGTATTTGTGCCCGATGCTTTTCAGATTGAACAAATAAAATTCTCTGATGGTGTGGTTTGGGATGTGAATACAGTCAACGCTAAAGTGCTGGTTGCAACGGAGGCAAGTGATACGTTGATCGCTTATGCGACTAACGATTCCATTAATGCTTTAGGCGGTGATGATACGATTTATGGTTATGCAGGTGATGACATAATAATTGGCGGCACAGGCAATGATTATCTAGAAGCAGGCGAAGGCAATGATACCTATATTTTCAGTAAAGGCTTTGGTCAAGACACAATTAATAACTACGACTCTGGCACAGATAAAACCGACAAAATAATATTTTTAGATATTGCTTCTAGTGATGTGAGAGTGAAGCGAGCTCCCAGCAGTCAGCAGTATGGTTCTAGCGATTTGGTGTTGAATTTTTCTAACAGCACAGATCAATTGACGGTGTTTAATTATTTTGATCAAGATGGAGCAAGCGATAATCGTGTTGAGAAAATTCAATTTGCTGATTTAGATACGCAAGGCAATCCAGTTATTTTGAATGTAGAAGACATTAAAGTATTAGCGCTTATTTCTACAGAGCAAGACGATACTATTTATGGATATTCCACTAATGATACGTTAAATGGATTAGGCGGAAATGATCAAATTTCTGGCGCGAGTGGAAAGGATATTTTAAATGGCGGCGTGGGCAATGATTTTCTTTATGGCCAAGATGGAGATGACACGCTGATCGGTGGTGCTGGTGACGATAGACTTTATGGTGATGGCGGCGATGATACTGTCATTGGCGGTACAGGAAATGATTACATGTTTAACGGCATAGGATCAGACACCTATGTTTTCAGTAAAGGATTTGGGCAAGATTCCGTAGGGTATCAGGATTTCTATTATTCAGATGGCAGCTACCATATGGAATCTAATCCCAATAAAATAGACACAGTTCAGTTCACTGATTTAGCTTCCACAGATGCAAGGGTAAGGCATTCTTTTGGTTTCTATTTAGACACCCGGAGTTTAACGTTAAGCTTTACCAGCAGCAGCGATGTATTAACCATTAGCAATTATTTTTCTGATGCTGTCGTAGAAAAAATTCAATTTTCCGATGGTGTTATCTGGGATGTGGCTACAGTAAAAGTGCTCGCTTTGATAGGCACCAATGATAATGACACCATTTATGGCTCGGATAGTGATGATACAATTATTGGCGGCGCAGGAAACGATTACCTTGATGCAAGAGAGGGTTCCGATACCTATCTTTTTAGTCGAGGCTTTGGCCAAGATACTATTAGTAATTACGCGGATTCTTTTTATTATGATGCCGAAGGGCAGTATCAATCAGGAACAGATAAAACAGATACTATTCAATTTACGGATATCGCTTCTACTGAAGTAACAGCAAGACGAACAGAGAGTTTCGTTGGGCAGAATAGTTTAGAGCTTAGTGTTTCTGGCAGCAATGATCGCCTGATTGTACAAGATTATTTCTTCGATGATAGAAATAGCAAAGTTGAGCAAATTAAATTTTCTGATGGCGTGACTTGGTCGATTGTAGATATTAAAACTAAATTAGTAATGACCACAGAGAGTAATGATACAGTCATTGGCTATGGCTCCAATGATTCTATTAATGGTTTAGGCGGTAACGATACCATCACCGACCCAGATGGTAGCGACACGATTAACGGCGGAGCTGGTGATGACATCATCGTAGATCAATGGGCTGGAACCAATTTATTAATTGGTGGTGAAGGCAATGATACTGTTACCTTCAGTTATTACGCTAACAACACCATTACTGGCGACGCTGGCGATGATTTAATTCAAACCGATGATCCGTTGTATCTTTCTGGCGCAGATCACAGCAATACACTGACTGGCGGCACCGGCAACGACACCATTAACTCCAGTAGCAGTGCAGACACCTATATTTTTAATCGCGGTGATGGTCAAGATGTTATTAGCGATTATGGTTATTACCCTCGGGGCACTGTAGGTGCTGACCAGCTCCAATTCGGCGCCGGCATTACGGCAAATGATTTAACGATCGGTCGCAACAATGATAATTTAGTCGTTAAAATAAAAGATCCGAATAATGCTACTGCCAATGATCAATTCACACTTCAGAATTGGTTTAACTCTGATGTTTATCAAATAGAACAATTTATTTTTGCCGATGGATCCATTCTTGGTGCTGATTATTTTACGCAACAAAGCCGCATTCTTGTCGGTACTGAAAATGCGGACGCCTTATCTGGATGGTCTGATAACAACACTATTTTGGGTTTAGGCGGTGACGATATCATTACTGGTGGCGGGTATAATGACATCCTCCAGGGTAATGATGGCAATGACAATATTGATGCTAGCTGGGGTGATGACAGCCTCATCGGCGGCAAAGGCAATGATTATCTTTTGGGTGGTATTGGCTCTGATACTTACCTGTTCAGCCGAGATGATGGTCAAGATACAATTTATGACGTGGATAGCCATCATTATCTCTATCTATTACCCAGTGATATCCCTGAAATTGATACGTTAAAGTTTGAAGATATTCGCAGTAGCGAAATACAGTTGCTTAAAAGAGACAATGATCTGTTGGTAAATATAGGTAGTGGCGATAAAAATCAAATTATTATTCAATGGTATTTTTTGCCCAATGATTTTACTGGGCTTTATGATTATCGTATTGAGCAATTCGTTTTTGCTGACGGTATCATTCTAAATAATTTTCTCATAGGGACTTCTAGCGCTAATAAACTCACAGGAACAGTGAAAAACGACTACCTAGATGGCGGCGCTGGAGCTGACACCTTAACCGGCGGCAAAGGCAATGATTATTATCTTATCGATAATACCGGTGACAAAATTACCGAAAACACCAATGAAGGCACCGACACGGTTCGGGCCAGTATTACTTATACCTTAGGCACTAATCTAGAAAATCTAACACTCACCGGCAGTAAACTCATTAATGGCATAGGTAATACGCTGAACAATAAACTCATCGGTAACTCAGTCAGCAACACATTAACCGGCAATGCCGGAGATGATACCCTTGATGGTGGTGCTGGCGCAGACACCTTAATTGGCGGCTTAGGCAATGACTATTATGTTATCGATAATGCCGGAGACAAAATTACCGAACTCTCCAGTGCGGGAACAGACACAGTTCAATCCAATATCACTTATACCTTAGGCAGCAATCTCGAAAATCTTACCCTCACCGGTACAACAGCAATTAATGGAGTTGGCAATTCCCTCAGCAACAAAATAATTGGTAACGCTGCCAACAACACCTTAAATGGCAGCACGGGTGCCGATACTTTAATCGGCGGCTTAGGTAATGATATTTATATTATCGACAACGCCGACGACAAAATTACTGAGAATCTCAACGAAGGCACAGACTTCATCCAAAGCAGCGTGACTTATACATTAAGCACTAATGTAGAAAATCTTACCTTAACGGGCACAGCAGCAATTAATGGAATAGGAAATGCGCTGGGTAATAAAATTATCGGAAATTCAGCGGCTAATACTCTCAGTGGTGGCGCAGGTACAGACACACTGACTGGCGGAGCAGGTGACGACACTTATTTATTTAATGCAGGCAACGGAAAAGACACGCTCGTCGACACGACTGGCAGTGATAGTTTAATTTTTGGCGCAGGAATTAAAGCCAATCAACTTTGGTTTAAGCACACAGGCAATAATTTAGTATTAACTCGGATTGGCACTGCTGATTCTGTGACAATTAAAGATTGGTATTTGCAAACAACAACTAATAACACCCATCTAGAGACTTTTAAAAGCGGCGATGGCAAGGCTTTGTTAGATACTGCGGTAGAAAACTTAGTTCAAGCGATGGCGGGATATGCAATACCTGCCAGTGGTCAAACTACGTTGCCAACCAATTATCAGACGGCGTTGAATAGTGTGATTGCAGCAAATTGGAAATAATTTAACTCCCCCTAACCCCCTCTTTAAAAAAGAGGGGGAATAAAATGCTGTGAATTTTCTTACCGCCCTCTTGATCACACACTGAAATAGCCCAATACTGGGCAGCAGCTGTATTGCGTTATTACTCTTCGAGAAAATGGCAAAGGATTATCCATGCAACACTCTCTCAGTCTTAAGAATCAATTCCTGATTGCGATGCCGCAATTGGAAGACCCTCATTTTAGCCACACGGTCACTTATGTGGTGGATCACACTCACGATGGCGCTATGGGTTTTATTATTAACCGCCCATCACGTTTATCAATGGGTGATCTTTTAGCACAACATAAAATAGAACCCTATCCGGTATTGAACAAAAATGCGCCGATCTATGCAGGCGGACCACTACATACTGATCGTGGTTTTATCCTGCATAGCAATGACCGCACGGCCTGGGCAGCGACGGTAAAAATTACCCACGAGTATTCTATTACTACTTCACGGGATATTCTTGAAGCAATTGCTTTGGGTTTGGGCCCCAACCAATATTTTTTTGCTTTGGGTCATGCAGGCTGGACTGCGGGTCAATTGGAGCAAGAAGTTACTGCAAATACTTGGCTGACCACACCTGCGGATGAAGATATTATTTTTAATGTGCGAACAGAATTACGCTGGCAAGCGGCGGCATTACAAATGGGCATAGACATGCATCTAATGTCTCACCACGTGGGTCACGCATAAAGTGATGCAATGCATCTTAGGATTTGATTTTGGTACCCAACGCATCGGCGTTGCTGTAGGTCAAGCCATTACCGGCACTGCAAGCCCGCTCACTATTTTACCGGCACAACAAGGAATTCCGGATTGGGCGGAGGTCAAAAAAATCATTGGCGAATGGCAGCCTTCTCATTTAATTGTCGGGTTGCCGTTAAATATGGATGGCAGTGAAAGCGACAGCTCTCAACTCGCACGTCGATTTGCTCAGCAGTTGACTGAACGCAGTGGATTACCCACTGAAATTATCGATGAACGCTTAAGTAGCGTCGCTGCAGAGCAATTGTTAGATCCACGAAAAAAAAAACCTGTCGATAGCCTGGCCGCAATGATTATCGTCGAAACCTGGCTCGCTCATCAGAGGAATAGTTCATGTCCTTAGCATTCACGGAAGAAGAAGTGGCTGGCTTCATGCAGCATATTACTCAGAAACTCACTCAGCATTTGCAGCACCATCATATTATTGATCCTGTGATGGTGGGCATTCGCACTGGCGGTGTTTGGATCGCCGAGCAATTACATCAAGCGCTAGAAATAAAACAACCACTAGGCACACTGAATATTAATTTTTATCGCGATGATTTTACGCATAAAGGTTTACATCCCACCGTTGAAGCATCGCAATTACCTTTTTCTACTGAGAATCAGCATATTATTTTGGTCGATGATATTTTAATGACTGGCCGCACCATTCGCGCAGCGATGAATGAATTATTTGATTATGGTCGCCCCGCTTCGGTGATTTTAGTCACTCTTATCGATTTGCAAGCGAAAGAATTACCCATCTCACCCAACGTTACTGGTATTTCTTTACATCTACCCACGCAACAACGCTTAAAACTTAAAGGGCCGCACCCTTTGATGGTGGAGCAAGTCGCTGTACTTCCATGATGTAAGGCAATCGACTAATTTTTTCTAAACAAATGCCTAATTGCGCCCAATTAATAACTTCTAATTCTAAACGCAAAATAGCGGTTCGATCGGTTTTACTGGTTTCAGTATTCACTGCAGTAACATTGACTTCATCATGAGCCAATATTTGGGTGACGTCGCGCAATAAACCCGACCTATCATAGGATTTAATCACCACAGAAACGGCATAGACTTTTTCTTCCGTGCCAGCAGTCCACTGCACGGTTAATACATCGGTGGTATAGACAGTACCGCTACCCAATGCCTCATACACTTCTTCGATAGTTTTCACATTCAGAAAATGCAAAATGGGTTGCCAATCGATGGCTTGAATCGCTAACCGTTTTAATTCGCGCTCAATTAATTTTCTACCTTCAGTAATTTTATATTCCAAAGTTTGCTGACGAAACCACTGCTGCACTTTGGCACGTGCCCGCGTGGTACGCAAATATCCCACGGTGGGATTTAACCATTCTTGATTGGGGCTGGATTGTTTGGCCGTTAATATTTCGACTTGTTCGCCGGTTTCTAACAAATGATTTAAACCGACCACGCGACCATTTACTTTAGCACCGCGACAATGATGCCCCACTTCTGTGTGAACATGATAAGCAAAATCCAGCGGCGTAGCGCCCTTCGGCAAATCCACCACATGACCTTCCGGCGTGAACACATAGACATGTTCATCCTCGCTTTCATTTTGCGAATCTCTGACCAAATCACTGAGATTAACGCCGCCTAATTCTTCTTGCCATTCGAGCACCTGACGCAACCAAGCTAATTTATCATCATAGGGTTTTAAGGTTTTATTACCGCCTTCTTTGTAAGACCAATGGGCGCACACCCCTAATTCAGCTTCTTCATGCATTTCACTGGTGCGAATTTGCACTTCAATAATTTTACTGTCTGGACCCAACACAGCGGTGTGTAAGGATCGATAATTATTTTCTTTCGGCGCGGCAATATAATCATCAAATTCCCGCGGAATATGCTGCCACAAACTATGCACCACACCTAACGCGGCATAACATTCTTTTACTGTGGGCGCTAACACACGCACCGCTCGAATATCATAAATCTGATTGAAGCTGACATTTTTACGTTTCATCTTGCGCCAAATACTATAAATATGTTTTGCGCGACCAGAAACCGTGGCATTAATTTCCGCTTCTTGTAATTTCTCCGTGAGTAATCCTACCACTTGCTTAATAAATTGTGCGCGCTCACTGCGTTTACCATCCAATAAACTGGCAATTTTTTTATAGGCTTTAGGATGCAAATAACGAAAGGATAAATCTTCTAATTCCCATTTCAATTGGCCAATGCCGAGACGTTGCGCCAACGGCGCATAAATATCAAAAATCTCCCGCGCTACTCTACGGCGTTTCATTTCCGTCGCATCTTTCAATGCACGCAGTGCACAGGTGCGTTCTGCTAATTTAATTAATACGACTTGCACATCGTCGATCATCGCCACTAACATTTTTCGCACATTGTGCAATTGATTATCTTGCTGACCCAAGACCGATCGATGGGCATGATGTTGGGCAATATGAATAGCGGCCATTCGCTGCACGCCTTCAATTAATTTCGCGACATGCTCACCGAATTCTTGTTGTACTTCTTCAGCGGATAATTTTCCTTCACGCACTGCGCGATACAAAATAGCTGCCACCAAAGAATCATGATCGAGATGTAATTCAGCAAGAATTTCCGCCATTTCCAAACCAGTCCCAAAACTACTGGCGCCTGCTGCCCAAGCATTTTTCGAGGTATCGCATTCTACTTCTGCTCTATAACTCATATCGCAAGCACGACGTAGCGCCTCGGTATTGGACAAAGGAATACTGGATTGAATTCTTGCTAACCAAGCATCCACATCAACGCCGCCATCGGCAGTTAAGGGATGATTTTCTCTGACTTTAACCATAATTATTTCTTTATCAAAAGCGCAATAGATTCCACATGCGTCGTATGCGGAAACATATCCATCACGCCAGCGGTTTCCAATTGATAACCCTGAGCACACAACACACCTAAGTCACGAGCTAAAGTAGCTGGATTGCATGAGACATAGACAATGCGCTCGGCTTTCAATTGCGGCAACCAATTCATCACTTCTGCAGCACCTAAGCGGGGTGGATCGAGCAATACTTTGTTAAACCCTTCACCGATTTTTTTAGGCAAACTCCAAGCCAATCCTTCAGGACTTTTAAACAAATCGGCAACATGAAAATCAACATGAGCTAAATGATTAAGCTCGGCGTTGAGCTTAGCTTGCTCTATCAAAGCTGCATCGCCTTCGACACCCACTACATGCTGAGCGATTTTCGCCATAGGTAAAGTGAAATTACCTAAACCACAAAATAAATCTAACACGCGGTCTTCTGGCTGCAAGGCTAATAATTCAACCGCCAAAGCCACTACCCGTTGATTCATTTCTGCATTCACTTGAATAAAATCTACCGGCCTGAATTGCAAATCAATATTCCAAGCAGGCATTGCATAACTCAAGCTAACAGCAGAATTGTTAGGCCATAATAAATGCACCGATTCTGGGCCTGCGGGCTGTAAATAAAAAATGAATCCCCGTTGTTGTGCAAAGACGATTAGCTTTTGTTGATCTGCTTCACTTAACGCAATTAAATTTCTAAACACTAAAGCTACTTGTTCATCCCCTATGGCTACTTCAATTTGAGGAATCTGTGTTCTCGCCTGCAAACTGGTTAATAATTCTTTTAGCGGCGCAATTAAATGACCGACGCGAACATCCAAGACTTCGCACTGAGTTAATTCTGCAACATAACGACCTTGTTTTTCCCGAAAGCCAATCAACAAGGCGCTTTTCTTTTCTACCCATTTCACCGCTAATCGTGCTTTTCTGCGATAGCCTAAAGTTGGCCCTAACAAAGGCGGCAAATAGCCGCGCTTTGGTTGCAAACCGCCCGGAATTTGACTGAAATGTCGCAACTGTTCTTCCAACACTTTCTGCTTAAAAGCAATTTGTGCTTTGGGTTGCATATGCTGCAAACTACAACCACCACAAATTTCTGTGTGCGCACAAGGTGGCTCTACACGATCAGCTGAGGGTTGAATTAATTCAATCAGCTGCGCCTCATCAAAACGCGCATGACGCTTCGTATACATTGCCTGCACTGTTTCACCAGGCAATGCATTATCAATAAACGTGGTTTTTCCTGCGACTACCGCAATGCCTCGGCCTTCATGTGAAAGACGTTCGACCTGCGCAGTAAAAGGCAGTGGTTGTTGTTTTGATTTATTCATTAACTCACACACCGCCCCACAAACTGCTGCCAATGCTCATGCTGTGGATGCGATTTCAAATACTCAAATAACTGTTGTTGCTGTTGCGCATAACTCTGCTCATTTAATTGACCGCGCATTAATAAAAAGCGCAAATAAATGAGATAAGTATTCAATACATCGGTTTCGCAGTAATTGCGAATTTTAACCAAGTCTCCAGCTAAATAAGTGGGCCAAACCTGATCGCCCTTCATGCCCATTTTGCCAGGAAAGCCCAGCAAACTAGCAATTTGATCTAACGGTGCATAGGCTCTTTGTTGATACATGGCTAACACTTCCATTAAATCGGTATGACGAAAATGATAACGATTAAAATAATTATTCCATTTAAATTCGCGATCTTCTTCACCCATCTCCCAATAACGCGAAGCATTTACACCGTGCAACAAAGCGCGATAATGCAATACCGGCAAATCAAAACCACCGCCATTCCAGGTCACTAAAGTCGGCGTATATTTTTCAATACCCGCAAAAAATCGTTGAATGAGCTCTTTTTCAGAAGAATCCACCTCACCCAAGGACCAGACTTTTAATTGACTACCCGATTGCAACACGGCAGAAATGGCAACTACTTTTTGCAGGGGA
>CAXNEI010000005.1:0-11272 GCA_964201195.1 Gammaproteobacteria bacterium | reverse complement strand
TTTTTTAGCGATAACGGACTGAACAACTGACAGGCGATCTAATTCTCGATGACTCAACGTAATATTCCCCATTTGCCCGTCCCTTTTGAAGCCTCAAAGGGGACATTTTAACTTTGGACAAGGGGACATTATCGCTTTGGGCTAACATTGTGCGAATTTTATTTGCCATTTAAATAAAGAAAGTAAATGAGATGGTAGGGGCACGGCATGCCCCTACTAAAATGAACACCTCTCATCTCTTCTGCTAAAACGCTCAACCTCCCTAGATTCAAATTCTGTTAGAATCTTGCCCCCGATGACTCCAGGCAACGCACACATTTTATGACTGACTCACTGACAACTCAACTCTCTCAACATCTCTCTAAACGCATTTTGATTATCGATGGCGCCATGGGCACCATGATTCAAAAATATGGCTTAGTAGAAGCCGATTATCGTGGCACACAATTCAAAGACCACAGCCATGATTTAAAGGGTAATAACGATTTATTAGCGCTGACGCAGCCCCATTTAATTTATGATATTCATTCCGCTTATTTAAAAGCCGGCGCGGATATTATTGAAACCAACACTTTCAATAGCACCTGGATTGCTCAAGCTGACTACGCACTGGAAAGCCAAGCCTACCAACTCAATTTTGCAGCCACTCAATTAGCTCGCCAAGCCTGCGATGAATACAGCGCAAAAACACCGGAAAAACCTCGCTGGGTTGCTGGCGTCTTAGGGCCAACGAATCGCACTGCTTCCCTCTCACCCGATGTGAATAATCCGGGATTTCGTAATGTGCATTTCGATCAACTGGTGCAGGCCTATAGCGAAGCCGCAGAAGGTTTAATCGATGGCGGCGCCCATATTTTAATGATTGAAACGGTTTTTGATACGCTAAATTGCAAAGCAGCCATTTTTGCGCTGAAGCGCGTCCTTCGACAGCGTTCGTTAGATTTGCCGATTATGATTTCCGGTACCATCACCGATAAAAGTGGTCGCACCCTATCCGGTCAAACGCCAGAAGCTTTTTATAATTCCGTGGCGCACGCAAAACCCATTAGCATCGGACTCAATTGTGCGTTAGGCGCAAAAGATTTGCGGCCTTATATGGCGGAATTAGCGCAGTGCGCCGAGTGTTTTGTTTCTGCTCATCCCAATGCAGGTTTGCCGAATGCCTTTGGTGGTTACGATGAATCACCGGAAGACATGGCAGAAGTTTTAGCAGAATTTGCCGAGCATCAATTACTCAATTTAGTGGGCGGCTGTTGCGGTACTACACCCCAACATATTCGCGCGATTGCAGAAGCCGTTGCACCTTTTCAACCGCGAAAACAAAAAGCAATTAAACCGGCTTGTCGACTAGCTGGTTTAGAACCTTTTAATATTGATGAAAATTCTTTGTTCGTGAACGTAGGTGAACGCACTAACGTGACTGGCTCAGCGAAATTCGCCAAACTCATTCGCGAAGAAGCCTATGAAGCTGCATTAGAAGTGGCCAAACAACAAGTTATTTCCGGTGCACAAATCATCGATGTGAATATGGATGAAGGCTTATTAGATTCCAAAGCGGCGATGGAAATCTTTTTAAATCTCATTGCATCAGAACCGGATATTTCTCGCGTGCCGATTATGATCGATTCTTCCAAATGGGAAGTGATTGAAGCGGGTTTAAAATGCGTGCAAGGCAAATCGGTGGTCAACTCCATCAGCATGAAAGAAGGCGAGCAAAAATTTCTGGAGCAAGCACAGCTGTGTTTGGATTACGGCGCTGCAGTAGTAGTGATGGCATTTGACGAACAAGGTCAAGCAGATACTGAGCAACGAAAAATTGATATTTGTACTCGCTCCTATAACTTACTAGTAGGCATGGGATTTCCGCCGCAGGATATTATTTTTGATCCGAATATTTTTGCTGTGGCTACCGGTATTGAAGAACATAATAATTACGCCGTCGATTTTATTAATGCCTGTGATTACATCAAGAAAAATTTACCTTATGCATTAACCTCTGGTGGCGTCAGCAACGTATCTTTCTCTTTCCGTGGCAATAACCATGTGCGGGAAGCCATTCATGCAGTGTTTTTATATCACGCGATTCGTGCCGGTTTACGCATGGGCATTGTAAATGCCGGACAGCTAGTCATTTATGAAGACATCGAACCTGAATTGAAAAATTTGATTGAAGATGTGATTTTAAATAAAAATGCTCAAGCTACTGATGCTTTATTAGAATTAGCTGAACGTTTTAAACATCATTCACAACAGCAAATCCAAGAAGATTTAGCTTGGCGTGAATGGCCGGTAGCAAAACGTTTAGAGCACGCCTTAGTAAAAGGCATTTCTACCTATGTGGTAGAAGATGCTGAAGCGGCTCGCCTTGTGGCAAACCACCCGATCGAAGTGATTGAAGGCCCGTTAATGGATGGGATGAATCACGTCGGTGATTTATTTGGCGAAGGTAAAATGTTTTTACCGCAAGTGGTGAAAAGCGCGCGAGTGATGAAACAAGCTGTTGCTCATTTAATTCCTTTTATTGAAGCAGCAAAAGGCCCAGGCATTCATGCGAAGGGAAAAATTTTATTAGCCACTGTAAAAGGCGATGTTCATGATATCGGTAAAAATATTGTGGGCGTCGTGCTGCAATGCAATAACTATGAAGTGATTGATCTCGGTGTAATGGTGCCTTGTGCAAAAATCCTGGAAACTGCGCGCACTGAAAAAGTCGATATTATTGGGCTGAGCGGATTAATTACGCCATCGTTAGATGAAATGGCTTATGTGGCCAGTGAAATGCAACGCGAAGGTTTTACCATTCCTTTATTAATTGGCGGTGCAACTACGTCGAAAGCCCATACCTCGATTAAAATCGAGCCGGCTTATCAAAATAATATTGCTGTTTATGTCCCCGATGCTTCACGGAGTGTAGGCGTTGCTACTCATTTACTCAGCGCACAATTAGCTCCGGCTTTTGTCCAAGAGCGCCGCGAAGAATATGAGATGATTCGTGAGCGGAATAAAAACCGCCAAGTAAAACCTTTAATTCCTTATGTCAAAGCCTGCGAGCGAAAAATTTTAATTGACTGGAAAACTCAACCGCCGGTTAAACCTCGTCAATTAGGCGTGCAAGTTTTTAATAATTACTCGCTAGAAAAAATTCGACCTTATATTGATTGGACGCCGTTTTTTATTACCTGGGATTTAGCCGGAAAATATCCCGCCATTTTAAAAGATCCGTTAATTGGCCCCACAGCACAGCAAGTGTTTGACGATGCGCAAAAAATGCTAGACCAAATCATTGCGGAAAATTGGTTAGAAGCCAAAGCGATCATCGGTTTGTGGCCAGCTAATGCACAGGGTGATGATATTGTTATTGACCCCACCCCAACCCTCCCCTTGCCAGGGGAGGGAGATAATAAAATCGTGTTACACCATTTAAGACAACAACAAGACAAATCCACCGATGGTATTTGCGGTTGTTTAAGTGATTTTATTGCTCCAGCAAGCTCTGGCATTCAAGATTATATGGGCGGCTTTGTTGTCACTACGGGCTTAGGTGCTGAAGCGCGAGCAAAAGCCTTTGAAGCACAACACGACGACTACAACAGCATTTTATTAAAAGCGTTAGCGGATCGTTTAGCAGAAGCTTTTACTGAACATTTGCATGAACGAGTGCGAAAAGAATTTTGGGGTTATGCAGAAAATGAAAATTTATCGAATGAAGAATTAATTAAAGAAAAATACCAAGGTATTCGCCCTGCTCCGGGTTATCCTGCTTGCCCAGATCATACGGAGAAAGAAACTTTATTTAAATTATTAGATGCTGGACGCATTGGTGTAGAGCTCACGGAACATTTTGCTATGTCGCCTGCTGCATCAGTCAGCGGTTGGTATTTCGGTCATCCGCAAGCGGATTATCTTTCTGTAGGGAAAATTGGTGAAGACCAAGTAGAGAGTTATGCGCAACGGAAGAATTTATCCATTGATGTAATTAAAAGATGGTTGGCGCCGCAGTTAAGTTAGTTTTTGATTTAACGCCCCCTCAATCCCCCTCTTTAAAAAAAGAGGGGGACGAATAAACAGGCTTATTTCCCCTTCGCCATCGCATCAATTGCTGCAGTAATTTGGTTAGTAATATCCATACCCTCTTCCGCATACACCAAAGCTTGTTTTTGAATAACTAGATCGTACTTCCCTTTCTTAATCACCTGCTCCAACGCTTGTTTAAATTTAGGCCCTAACGTAGCCAAAATATTTTGCTGGCCGTCTTGATAACGCTTTTGTACTTTTTGTCGCAAGGCCAAATAAGCATCGCGCTTAGTTTCCAAATCCTTAATCGTCTTTTGACGCTGTGCATCACTCATGACGGCACCGTCTCTGTCTAATTGTTTGCCTAAACCTTCTAAAGCAGGCTCCATGGTTTTTAGTTTTTGTTCATCGGCAGCATTGGCTGTTTTCAATTTTTGAATCATTGCTTTGGCTTGAGCTGATTGAGTCAGCGCTGCAACTTGATCCACCACTGCAATTTTCACATCGGCAAAAACTATTGAAGAAAAACTCACACAAGCAGTCAAAAGACCGAGTTGCACTAATTTTTTCATATCCACTTACTCCTGTTAAATAAAAATTAAAAAATCTGCCCCAAAGAAAAATCAAAGAACTGGGTACGATCACCAGAATCACTATTAATAGGTTTTGCAAAAGTAAAAGTCAAAGGCCCAATAGCAGTGATCCAAGAAAAACTTAACCCCGCGGCATAACGCACTTCCCGCAGACTAACATCAAGATTCTGCGCGTCATTCCGTGAAGTATCAAACACATTACCCCCATCGAGGAATAACAAAGTACGCACCGAACGTTTATCTTTTACAAAAGGCGTAGGAAAAATTAATTCCAGACCGCCGTCTACTAATAAATTGCCACCAAAAGGATCGAGGCCCAAAGAATCCTTGGAGCCTAAACTCCGCGTACTATACCCTCGCACAGAACCTGCGCCACCGGCAAAAAAGTTTTTAAAGAAGGGCAGACTATCGGTACCGACATAGCCATCGCCATAGCCTATTTCTGTCCGCGCCCGCAGCACCCAAGGATTAAATAAGGGGAAATATTTTTCGCCCTGATAATTAATTTTGTAATAGACCAAATCACTACCGGGCAATGCAGCTTCCATATTGAATCGCTGACGAGCACCACGATCAGGTAATAAGCCTTGATTTAACGTACTGCGCGCCCATGAGCCATTCACTGTAATGGAATTTAAAGCGCGCGACTGTGTGCTACCCAACGCGGCATTGTAATTAATAAAAGAAAGTACTTCAGGCGCAGAAGTATTGCTGGCAGAAATTTTTGTTTGATCAAGACCAAAGCCAAAATTCAGCCGTTCATTTTCATTAATAGGATAACCAAAAGTAAATCCAGTACCTAATGCATCGGCGCTATAACTAGAGATATTAATGTGCGAATAATCGGTTTGGCTGTAATAGACATTAAATCCACGGCTCACACCATCTTGGGTAAAATAGGGATTCACATAAGAAAAATTCGCTCTGTCCTGATAACTGGTGCGCTGTATATCCACTGTCACTTGATTGCCTGTGCCCAGAAAATTGGATTGACTGACATTAGCGCCAAAAATCAAACCCGTACCCGCCTGATAACCAATACTCGCACCCACCGAGCCCGAAGGCTGCTCTTCCACCGTAAAATTCACATCGACCTGATCATTGGTGCCTGGCACACGGGCAGTATCGACTGTCACACCTTTGAAAAATCCCAAACGTTCTAATCGCACTTTCGATTGATCGATTTTTTCACCGGACGCCCAAGCACCTTCAAATTGACGCATTTCACGCCGCAAAACTTCATCTTTAGTTTTTCCATTACCAGAAAATTGAATCCGTTTTACATAGACACGTTTTTCAGGATTGACAAAAAAGAGTAAATTCACCTGATTATTTTTTTCATCGATATCGGGAATGGCTTTCACCTGCGCGAATAAAAATCCTTCATCGCCTAAGCGTTTAGTCATCAGCTTCTCTGACAAAGTGACTAATTGACGAGAAAAAGTTTGCCCTTGCTTGACCAATAATAATTTTTGCAAGATGGATTCATCAACCGGTAAATCACCAGCAATAGCAACTTTCTGTACCTTAAATAAGGAGCCTTCCGAAATATTTACCGTAATATAGACCTGCGAGCGATCCGGACTGACACTGACCTGCGTTGAGTTAATGGCAAAATTAATATAACCCCGATCTAAATAATAAGACCGTAAGGTTTCCAGATCACCGGCCAATTTTTCCCGCGCATATTGATCGCTACTACTAAAAGGCTTCAACCACCTTTTTTCTTTTAGCTGAAATAAATCTAACAAGGTTTGTGTATCGACCACATAATTGCCAATAATAGTGATATGTTGGATTGAAGCGACTTTACCTTCGTTGATTTTAATATGGATAGCCACTCTATTCCGCGGCAAAGGATCTACTTTTGTTTCTACCCGTGCGCCATAACGCCCTTGCGCCACATATTGTCTTTCCAGTTCATAACGCATGCGATCTAAGGTCGCCCGTTGAAAGACGCCGCCTTTTTCTAAACCAGCTTGCTTCAATCCCGTAATCAGGCTATCGGTGGGGATGGATTTATTCCCTTCAATTTTAATGTCACTGACCGAAGGCCGCTCAGAAACAGTAATTACTAAGGTATTTTGTTCTTTTGCAATAGCGACATCATCAAAATCACCCAAAGCAAATAAAGCTTTAATAGAACGCGCCACTAAAGCATCGTCTACTCGATCGCCGACATTAATAGGTAACGCTTTATACACCACACGGGCTGGAATTCTTTGCAAACCTTCTACGTTAATATCAGACACGACAAAAGAGTCAAACGCTGCTGCCTGAACAGAAACTAACAAAGCCATTAAACCAATCAATACAGCACTACTTATTTTTGTGCTCACAGCAGCCTCGCAATATCATTATAAAAAGCCAACACCATCATTATTAAAATCAAACCCGCACCTACTTTAGTTGCCCCTTCTTGAATTTTTTCTGATAAGGGTTTTCTACGAATCCATTCAATACCAGCAAAAAACAAATGTCCACCATCTAATACCGGCACCGGCAGTAAATTTAATACCCCCAGGCTAATACTTAAATAGGCCACAAAACTCATGAAAGGTTCAAATCCATAACTGGCGCGATCACCGGCAATTTTAGCGATGGTAATAGGGCCACTTAAATTATCTACCGATACGTGACCAATCAACATTTTGCCTAGCGTTGTTAATGTCAGCCAACTGAATTCAGCGGTTTTTTGTATCCCTGCAACAGCGGCTTGCCATACACCATACTTTATTTCACGCAAATACTTCTCGGGAATAATAGGCGGTTCGGGTAATACGCCTAACCGACCGATAGCCTGCCCTTTTTCTTGCACCGATTCCGGCGTCACCGTCATAAAAAATAATTTTCCCTGACGTTGCACCGTGACATTAATGGCTTGTCCTGGATGTTGTCGAATAATGGCAACACATTCAGCCCAGGTTTTTACTGATTTGTCGGCAATGGAAAGAATACGATCTTTTATTTGTAGCCCAGCTTGTTCTGCCACAGAGCCTGCTAACAGTCGACCTATGACGGGCGCAATGACGGGCTGCCAAGGCTCTAATCCTAAAGCATTTAAAGGATCTTGTTCTTTTGCCTGTGTTTCCATCCAATTTGCATTCAACCATACGCGACGTTCTTTTAACGCATCGGACCCTGGCGCTTTAAAGCCTAAAACCACATCGCCTGCTTGACCAATATGTTTGATAAACGCAAAGGTAACCGCTTCCCAATCGGCAGTGGGTTTACCATCGATTTGCGTTAATTCCCAACCTGGCTGAATCTGATGAGGTGCCAATACACTATGTGGCGTAATACCACCCACAATAGGTGCAATTTGAGTGACACCATGCATCATCACCACCCAATAAATCAGCGCAGCAAATAATAAATTCACCAGTGGCCCAGCAGCAAAAATAGCCATCCGCTGCTGCACGGTTTTTTGATTAAATTCTTGATCTAATAATTCATCCGGCACCGGCGCTTCCCGTCGATCAAGCATCTTGACGTAGCCACCCAGAGGAATAGCCGATATCCAAAACTCTGTGTCTTTTTTATCGCGCCAACGAAATAAGGCGGGGCCAAATCCCACGGAGAAACGTAATACTTTCACGCCCATTCTGCGCGCCATCCAGAAATGACCGTATTCATGGACAGTGACTAATAAACCTAGCGCAATAATAAAAGCTAGAATTGTCGTTAAGATTTGCATAAATAAATCAACTCCTTTGCCACCACTCTCGCCTCTTCATCCACCGCAAAAACAGCATCTACATTATTCATTGAAATCGCAGGCATTTTTTCCAATGACTGTTCAATCACTTTAGCAATATCCGTAAAAGCAATATTACCTGCTAAAAACTCAGCAACAGCAATTTCATTGGCTGCATTTAAAATAGCCGGCGCACTACCGCCTACCTGCATCGCATCCATTGCTAATTGCAAACAAGGAAATCGTTGCGTGTCTGGTAAATAAAATTCTAGTTTAGCCATCTGTGCCCACTCTAACCGTGCAGCACGGGTTTCAATGCGCTCTGGCCAAGATAAACCATAGGCAATAGGAATTTTCATATCTGGCTGGCCAAGCTGTGCTAATACACTGCCATCGCACCACTCCACCATCGAATGAATAATACTCTGTGGATGAATCACAATGTTGATATATTCAGGCGCCACATTAAATAACCAGCAGGCTTCAATAAACTCTAAGCCTTTGTTCATTAGCGTAGCGGAATCCACTGAAATCTTTTTACCCATTTGCCAATTGGGATGCGCACAAGCTTGCGCTGGCGTCACCTGCATTAATTCTGCCGATGAAGTGTTTAAGAAAGGTCCGCCTGAAGCAGTAAGTACAATACGTGAAAGCCCTTGCTCAATTAAATTCGGTGCTTGCCATAAGGTTTGACAGCTCAAAGGTAAACATTGAAAAATCGCATTATGCTCACTGTCGAGCGGTAATAATTCCGTTTGATGAGCACGCACTTCTGCCATCACTAAAGCGCCCGCCATCACTAAGACTTCTTTATTGGCTAACAACACCCGTTTATGGGCGCGCACTGCGGCTAAACAAGGCGCTAAACCGGCAGCGCCAACAATGCCCAATACCACACTATCCACTTCAGTAGCAGAAGCTATCTCAACAAGCGACTCTGCACCGCTGAGCACTTGGGTTTTACTCTGCACTGATTTTAGTAAAGCAGTTAATTGTTGCGCCGCTTGTGGATCAACCATCACGGCATAAGCCGGTTGAAATTCCTGACACTGAGCAAAAGCTTTTTGCACTTGGCTATAAGCAGTAATCGCCCATACTTGATAACGCTGCGGATGTTGGCGAATAATTTCTAAGGTGCTTTCGCCGATGGAGCCTGTAGCGCCTAAAAGAGCAATGCGCTTCATCACGCGACGCCGTTCATTAAGGCAAGATACCAACCAAAAGCAAAAATAGGCAATGCTGCGGTAAGGCTATCGAGACGATCTAAAATGCCACCATGACCTGGTAAAATGCGGCCGCTGTCTTTTACTCCGCGATAACGCTTCACCATACTTTCTAACAAGTCACCTAATACGGACGCCAACGCAGTCACTAAAGTTAATAAAATGAGATAGACAATTTGGATGGGCGATAAGTTAACGTCATAACTTACCCATAAGGCTAACGCAAGGGTCAAAACTAATCCGCCGATTAAACCTGCAATGGATTTCCCTGGACTAACCGTGGGCGCTAATTTACGCTTGCCCCAACGACGCCCAGCGAAATAAGCACCGGTATCTGCTACCCAGACCAAACACATGACATACAAAACGATTAACGGCCCGTGAGGTAATACCTGTAAATCAATTAAACCGCGCCAAGTAGGAAATAAAACAAAAAAGCCCATGATTGCCATGGTTGAAGGACGGGCCCATTGCTGCTGTTTTTTTGGATAAGCGACGACCCAAAATAAAGCTAACAACCACCAAATAACGGCCGCACCATAAAGATAAAAATGCGGAATGCGATAAACCAGAAAAAATCCACCTAGGCAAAGCAACCAATAACCCACGCGCACTTTCATATTATTCGGCGCAACAAATTGCGCCCACTCCCAGGCTGCCAATAACATGACGCCGGCAAAGGCTAAAGCAAAATGGAAACTGTTGAGCATAAAAATAGCGCTGAGCGCTAAAGGAATAAGAACAAGGGCGGTGAGGATTCGGTGTTTTAACATAATTTATTTTGCCCCGAATCGTCGTTGTCTTTGTTGAAAAGCATCTATCGCTTTTTGCAAAGCTGCTGCATCAAAATCAGGCCAATAACCAGGTTCAAAATAGAATTCTGTATAGGCCAACTGCCACAATAAAAAATTACTGATACGCTGTTCACCAGAAGTACGAATACATAAATCCGGCGGCGGTAAATCAGCTAACGCTGTGTGCGCATGAAATCGCTCAAGAGTAATTTCTGCGGGTGTTAACTGTCCTGCTGCAACTTCTTCTGCTAACTGACGCGCTGCTTGAACAATATCCCACTGACCACCGTAATTTACAGCAATCACTAATACTAAACGCTGATTGTCTTTGGTTAAACCAATAGACTTTTGCATTCTGTCTTGCAAAAGTTCACTAAAGGCAGATAAGTCACCGATGAAACGCAGCTGTACACCTTGTTCATTGAGCTCAGGTAATTCATTGGTTAAAGCATCTAAAAACAAACCCATTAAAGTATCAATTTCCGCTTGTGGCCTCTTCCAATTTTCACTGCTAAAAGCAAAAACCGTGAGCACTTCCACACCGATTCTCGCTACTTCCTTCACGCAGGCTTTTAATGCTTTAGCACCTTGTCGATGACCTTGCGCGCCAGGCAAACCATGCTGTTTGGCCCAGCGGTTATTGCCATCCATGATAATAGCGATATGCTTGGGGATCATTAGACTTCCATTAATTCTTTTTCTTTTTTCTCTGCAGTGGCATCGACGAGTTGCACATATTTATCGGTCATTTTTTGCATGTCATCCTGACCTTTTCGCTCGTCATCTTCGCTAACCACTTTCTCTTTTAATAGTTCTTTTAAATCATTATTCGCATCACGACGCACGCCGCGCAACGCCACACGACTCTGCTCTGCTTCATGACGGACTGTTTTGGTTAAATTGCGCCGCGTTTCTTCGGTCAAGGGCGGTAACGGTAAACGAATTAATTCG
>CAXNEI010000004.1:0-12908 GCA_964201195.1 Gammaproteobacteria bacterium | reverse complement strand
ATATTTTTTCCAGCAAGTGATTCCTCACGAAATTGCCCATTTAGTCGTCGATCGTTTGCATCTGCGCCGTACAAAACCTCATGGGCCAGAATGGCGAACAGTAATGAGTGAGTGTTTTGGCTGTCCACCAGAGACTTACCATACATTGCCAACGACAAAGGCTCGTGTTGTTGCGCGGGAATATCTGTATCGCTGTGCTTGCCAAGAGCATTATTTCACTGCCCGTCGTCATGCTTCAGCTCAAAAAGGCGGCCGTTATATTTGTCGAACCTGTCGGCAATCCCTCGTTGTCGGTTGAGACATAATCCGCTTATACTCAAACGATATTTTTGTCTTGAGGTTGAGTTATGTCGTCATCTGAGAATCCTCTCTTATCAACAGAGGAAAAGTTATCAGCATGGGAAAAAATTGCCGCCAAACAAAAAGGTGAGCGAGAAGATTTGCTTTATCACACTGCTGAAGGCATTACTGTTAAACCCTTATATACCCAAGCTGATCTCGAAAAACTTTCTGATAGTCAATTGGCAGCTATAAATAGCTTGCCTGGTTTCGAGCCTTATTTACGTGGTCCGCAAGCCACCATGTATGCAGGAAAACCTTGGACTATTCGGCAATATGCAGGATTTTCCACCGCAGAAGAATCTAATGCTTTTTATCGACGTAATTTAGCGGGCGGCGCGCAAGGTATTTCTGTTGCCTTCGATTTAGCTACCCATCGTGGTTATGACTCAGATCATCCGCGCGTTACTGGCGATGTGGGAAAAGCCGGTGTGGCGATTGATAGCGTCGAAGATATGAAAATATTATTCGATCAAATTCCCATGGATAAAGTTTCTACTTCCATGACAATGAATGGTGCTGTGCTGCCTGTGTTGGCGAATTTTATTGTGGCTGCAGAAGAGCAGGGCGTGTCACCAGAAAAGTTAGCGGGCACCATCCAAAATGACATTCTCAAAGAATTCATGGTGCGTAATACTTATATTTATCCGCCGCAAGCCTCGATGACTATTATCGGTCATATCATGGCTTACTGTTCTGCGCATCTACCAAAATTTAATACCATTTCTATTTCCGGCTATCACATGCAAGAAGCCGGTGCCGATGCATTATTGGAATTAGCTTTTACGCTGGCAGATGGTAAAGAATATATTCGCTGTGCTTTAAATGCTGGTTTGAATATAGATCAATTTGCGCCACGCTTGTCTTTCTTTTTTGGCATCGGCATGAATTTCTACATGGAAATTGCCAAGCTGCGTGCTGCGCGCGTTTTGTGGCATCGCATTGTCGGTGAATTTAATCCGCAAGATCCGAAATCAAAATTATTGCGCACTCACTGTCAAACGTCGGGCTGGTCTCTCACCGAACAAGATCCCTATAATAATGTGGTGCGTACCACCGTTGAAGCCATGGCGGCAGTATTTGGTGGTACCCAATCCTTGCATACGAATGCGCTAGACGAAGCGATTGCCTTGCCTACGGATTTTTCTGCGCGCATTGCGCGCAACACCCAATTAATCCTGCAAGAAGAAACCGATATTACCAAAGTGATTGATCCTTGGGGCGGTTCCTATTTTATGGAATCACTGACGCAAGAATTAATTGATAAAGCCTGGGAAATTATCACCGATGTTGAATCTCGGGGTGGCATGGCGAAAGTCATCGAAACCGGTTGGCCAAAATTAAAAATTGAAGAAGCTGCAGCAGCTAAACAAGCGCGTATTGATCGTGGTGTTGATGTGATTGTCGGTGTTAATAAATATCCTGCACCAGCCGATGATGATTCTGCTATGCCGGTGTTAGATATTGATAATCAAAAAGTACGCGAGCAGCAAGTGGCGCGATTGCAAAAAATTAAACAACAACGTGACGCAAAAACAGCGGAAGCTTGTTTAGCAAAATTAACCGCGATTGCACAACAACCACAGAGCGGTAATTTATTAGCTGCGGCAGTGGATGCAGCGCGAGCTCGTTGCACTTTAGGTGAAATTTCTGATGCACTGGAAAAAGTCTGGGGGCGTTATCGTGCAGAGACCCAAACTATTTCCGGTGTCTATGGCAGTTACTACGAGCAAAATAAAGATCAACCTGATCAAGGATGGCAGCAATTGAAACAAACCATCGAAAATTTTATTACTGAGCATGGCCGTAGACCACGTATGTTAGTAGCGAAAATGGGTCAAGACGGACATGATCGTGGCGCAAAAATCATTGCGACTGCATTTGCTGATGTGGGTTTTGATGTGGATTTATCGCCGTTATTTGCAACACCTGCAGAAGTAGCACAGCAGGCTATTGAAAATGATGTGCATGTGGTAGGTGTTTCTTCTCTTGCGGCAGGCCATAAAACTCTGGTGCCCGAATTAATGGATGAATTAAAAAAACAAGGTGCGGAAGAAATTTTAGTGATAGTCGGTGGTGTAATTCCGAAACAAGATTATGAGTTTTTATATGGCGTGGGTGTATCAGGCATTTTTGGTCCAGGCACAGTAATTCCTTTAGCTGCAAAAGAGATTTTGGCGAAGATAAAGTGAAATATACTCAAGGAAATGAGTCATGAATGAGATCGCAGGCAACGATGGTTACCGACTTGCTTTAGCAGATATTAAACAACGCATTCGGACGGCCCAGGTTCGTGCCATTTTCACAGTGAATTCCGAGCTTTTGGCTCTTTATTGGGATATTGGGCGTAGGTTATTGCAATGGCAGGCTGAACAGGGTTGGGGGGCTGCTGTGGTCGAGCAAATGGCGCATGATCTTCAGATTGCTTATCCTGGCGTGAAAGGATTTTCCCGCACTAGTCTATTTGCCATGAGGCAGTTTTACGCTTTTTTCAGCCCCTTATCTGAGATTGTCCCACAGGCTGTGGGACAATTGCCTTGGGGGCATGTGCGTACTTTATTAGCCAAAATTAAAGCGGTAGATACTGCTTTAATTTATGCGCAAGCATGTGTTGAAAATGGTTGGAGCCGCACGATACTAGAGTGGCAGATTGAACAACAGTTTCATACTCGTGCGGGTAGGGCAGTCGGTAATTTTTCCAAAACCTTGCCTATGTTGCAATCTGAATTGGTACAGCAAAGCTTGAAAGATCCTTATGTTTTCGATTTTCTAGTGCTCACTCCCCTGGCTGTTGAGCGTGATATTGAAAATCAATTGGTAGCGCAAATAACTCGCTTTTTGTTGGAGCTAGGCAAAGGCTTTGCGTTTTTGGGGCGGCAATATTCATTGCAGGTAAATGGTAAAGATTACTTTCTGGATTTGCTTTTTTATCATACGCGACTCAAATGCTATGTGGTTATAGAGCTTAAGGCTGGCGAATTTAAGCCGGAATATATTGGTAAGCTAAATTTCTATTTATCTGCGGTAGATGATCAGCTGCGCACGGAAAATGATCAGCCTACTATTGGTCTTATTTTGTGTAAAAATAAGGATAAGCTTGACGTTGAGTACGCCTTACGCGATATCAATAAGCCGGTAGGCGTGAGTTCGTTTATTACTAAAGAAATTCCCATGGATGTACGTTCACAGTTACCTACAGTGGCAGAAATTGAGCAAGAGCTCAGTGCGTTGAATCTCGATGTAAAGGAAGATGGAGAATGAATTTTAATTCTTTATTAACCAACGATCGCCGCGCTTTAGCCAAAGCTATTACCCTAGTGGAAAGCCAACATCCGCAGCATCGTGCGCAAGCCCAGCAATTACTGCAAAAAATTCTTCCACATACGGGCAAGAGTTTTCGTATTGGTATTACCGGTGTTCCGGGTGTGGGCAAGTCCACATTAATTGAAGCGTTAGGTTTATATTTAATTGAGCAAGGTCATAAAGTCGCTGTGCTAGCAGTAGATCCTAGCTCACCCATTTCCGGCGGTAGTTTGTTAGCCGACAAAACTAGGATGGAAGAATTATCCAGGCAGCCGCAAGCTTTTATTCGGCCGTCGCCATCACAGGGTTTGTTAGGTGGCGTGGCGCAAGCCACTCGTGAGTCGATTTTAATCTGTGAAGCCGCGGGTTATGACATAGTGATTGTTGAAACAGTGGGCGTCGGTCAGTCGGAAATTGAAGTCGCTAGCATGGTCGATTTTTTTATGGTGTTGTTATTGCCCAACGCCGGCGATGAAATTCAAGGCTTAAAAAAAGGCATTATAGAATTAGCCGATGCATTAATCATTACCAAGGCCGATGGTGAACAAGTGAAGGCGGCAGAAATTGCAGCAGGGCGTTATCGAAAAGCTTTGCATTTATTGACACCCCATTCTTTTTGGCTGCCTATTGCTTGTTGTTGTTCCGCTTTAACAGGTCAAGGCATCGACGCCCTATGGCGTTTATTGTTAGATTATCAGCAGCAGGCTAAAGCCAATCAGTATTGGCAGCAAAAACGCCTAGAACAAAATCAACAGTGGTTCGATAAACTAGTGCAAGGATTATTATTGAGAAATTTTGATCAACATCTACAAGTGAGACAACAAAAAAACCAATATCGTCAGCAAGTACTCGAGGGTAAAATAACGCCTTTGCAAGCAGCAGAGCAATTAGTAGAGATTTTTTTGACAAGAGAACAGAGATCATGAATTCATTAACGCCTACCTTAGATAATCCGCTAGCAGAAAAAAAATCTGAAGCAACACCTGCCACACCTTACGACCAAGCACTTGCTGATGCACACGTATTAATGGAGCGACCTTACGTCGCTGCTTCCATTCAAAATATTGAGCGCCAACATCAAAAAAATCGCATGACGGTATGGGAGCGATTACGCGTTTTATCCAAACAAAAACCTACAGTGCTGTATCAAAATTGGGGTCCTAATCTGGATGGCGCTTCTATTGTCACCGCAATAATTACGATTAATGGTCGTGATGTTGCGGTATATGGTCACGATTTTACTTTGCGTGCCGGCGCGATGGATGCAACCAACGGACGCAAGCTGGCAGAATTATTTCGCCTTGCGGGTGAGAGAAAAATTCCAGTGATTGGGATGAATGATTCTGCCGGTGCTTATGTGCCTGCCGGTGTGGGTGGTTTAGATGGTTATGCTGAAGCTTTTTCTGCGCTGCGAAAAATTAGCGGTGTGGTGCCGAGCATTATGTGCATGTTTGGTTTTAATGCCGGCGGTGGATCTTATTTGCCAAGGCAAGGCAGTTTTTTAATTCAACCGAAGAATACTTTTTTTGGTTTAACTGGCCCAGGGGTAGTGAAATCTGTTTTAGGTGAAGACGTCAGCGCTGATGAATTAGGTGGTCCCGCTGTGCATTCGCAATCGGGTGTCGCGGATTATATTGTGGAAGATGAAGTCAGTGCTTTGCGTACAGCTATTAACTTATTAAATTATATTCCTAACAACAATAATTGCGTAGCACCCTATCAAGCAACATCCGATTCTTTGGATAGAAAAACCCTCGATATCGATATTCTATTGCGCAAAGTATTTAATTCTCCCGCAGGATTTAATACGCCCTTTGATGTGGGTTTAATTGTACAAAATATTTGTGATCATGGCGATTATTTTGAATTTCAACCCAGCCGTGCGCGCAATACTTTATGTGCCTTTGGTCGTTTAGGCGGGCATGTAGTAGGTTTCTGCGCGAATAACAGCGCAGTGGCTTCCGGACAAATTGATATCGACGCAGCCTATAAAAATGCCCGATTTATTCGTTTTTGCAATCTCTATAATATTCCGATGATCTTCATGGAAGACACCACTGGATTTTTACCGGGTAAAGATCAAGAGACCTTAGGGATTGTTCAAGCCGGTCGCGCAATGCTAGATGCAATTATTGATTTACGCACGCCGCGATTTTTATTAATTATTCGCAATGCCTTTGGTGGTGCTTATGCTTCCTTTAATAATTACAACACCGGCGCTGATTTTGTGTTGGCTTTGCCCAGTGCGCGGATTGCTGTAATGGGTCCGGCGGGAAAAACCTTTGTCTATAAAGATGAATTAAAAGCGATTCAGGCAGAAGCTAAACGTCGATCGCAACTCGGTGACGAAACACCGATTCAAATCGATGCTTGGGTTCAGGCGCAAGAACAGCTATTGAATAAACGCTATGAACAAGAATTTATGAATCCAAAAGAAGCCTTAAGTTTGGGTTCTATTTCGCAATTAGTCATGCCAGCGGATTTGCGCAAAGTATTAGGTGAGCAATTAGATTTCTACATGCGACATTATCAGGTTGGACCTTTTGAATCGGTTCAGCGAGAGTTTCATTAAATTTTATTACGTGAGGGGTGAATCCCGTGATTTCTTTATCTTCACAACTATCTCGGCATAGAAAAATACCGAGAAATACCCCTATTAGGGAGAAAAATAGTTGGGCTAATCAGTTTGATTGTTCCCATCTGAGACCCTTAATTATTTGTCGCGGCCCGGTGCGCAAAGAAGCCATGGAAGTTTTTTCAGCCATGGGCATCACTGAGTATGGCATTTTATTATCGGAAAAAGATTCCATGATTTATTCCCGTGCCTTAGCGCCGGAATTAAAATTGATTCGTGATCCCAAACATATTCATCGAGTGACGGATTATTCTGGTGCGAATCAAGCCGAGCGCCAACAACGGATTGAAGAAATTATTCAATTGGCAAAAACCCATCATTACAATGCGATTTTTGCTGGCTATGGTTTTATGGCAGAAGAAGAAGCATTGGTGAGTGCTATCGAAGCTGCCGGATTGTTTTTTATTGGTCCTTCGGCGCATGTAGTGCGTTCGGCTGGTCGCAAAGATCAAGCTAAAATTATTGCTCGATCTTCTGATGTAAGCGTAACGCCAGGCATTGAGTTAGTGCTGCCGCAGAGTGCTTCGGTGGATGAGGTCTGTCAGCAGGCCGTTGTGCAAGCGAAAAAATTATTAACGGAATTTCCTGGTCGACGGATCCGATTAAAACACACAGGTGGCGGTGGTGGTAAAGGTCAGCGCATTTTGACCGCACCGGAGCAAGCGCCGGGTTTAGTGCGAGAAATTTTAAATGAAATGAAATGTCTTGGTCCCGATGATAATAAAAATATTGTGATGGAATTAAATTGCGAAACTACGCGACATCAAGAAATTCAATTGATCGGTAATGGTGATTGGTGTGTGAGTTTAGGTGCACGTGATTGTTCTGCTCAGCGCCACGAACAAAAATTATTGGAAGTCTCACAAACCCAAGAAGATTTAGTCAGTGCTTTAGTGGGCGCGGAACAATTAGGCTTGAAAGAGCAAGCCGCCGCTTTATTGCAAGAACAGCTTATTCTCACCAGGATGGAAGAAGAAGCCATGCGTTTTGGTCAGGCGGTAGAATTAAATTCAGTGTCTACTTTTGAATGTATTGTTGATGGTGATCGTCATTATTTTATGGAGATGAATACTCGCATTCAGGTAGAGCATCGTGTGAGTGAAGGGGTTTACGCTTTATTATTTACCAATCCACAATTCAGTGATGTGGATTCTGATGCGGGTGATTCTTTTGTGGTGGAATCCTTAATCGAAATGATGCTGTTGCTTGCTTGCCATGCCGATCGTTTGCCCAAGCCTCAACGTATTCCTCGTTTTAAGTCTTGTGTTGAAGCACGTATTAATGCGACTAATGATGCATTGCAGCCTCATGCGGGCGGTGTCATTACCGATTGGTCAGATCCTATTGAGGGAGAATTGCGCGACGATCAAGGTATTTCAGCAAAAAATCCGGATACCGATTTATTTATGAAATATACTTTGGCCGGTGCTTACGACAGCAATATGGCTTTATTGGTTGCGCACGGAGAGGATCGATCAAAAGCTTATGGTCAGTTAGCTGAAATTTTACGTTGTACTCGAATGGATGGCGATGATTTAAAAACCAATGCGGACTTTCATTATGGTTTAATCCATTGGTTGTTGGCCCATCACACGCGGTCAAAATTAACCACTCAATTTGTCGGTGCCTATCTCACCCAAGTAGCATTGCTGAAACGAGAAACGGATCAAGTAGATCTTGCCTATTTATTTAACGGTTTAATCAAACAGCATCAGCAGTCAGAATGGATTAAGGTAATCGAAGAAAAACAAACCTTAACTTTACGACCGCTGGAAAAATTACTCAGTGCGCCTCATGTATTGAGTGGTTGGCTGAGTATGGCAAAATCCTATGTGGAGTGGCATGGCGATAAAATAATTTGGCAAAAAAATCCTATCGCTTTATTGCGCGATACCTATTATTTTCTCAATATGGAATATTCAATTGACATGCCGGCAGCTTATTCTATTTGGTGGCATGATGAAGCTTTGCTGCAAAAAGCGGAAAGTTTTTATGCCTTGTTAGAAGAAAAAACTGGTATTTCTGCTTTTGAATTATTAGAGAAATCATTAATGCAGCAGCAACCCACTGGCGATTTTTCTCAGGATTTGTGGCAGCAAGCTCAAGCAGCACATCAAGGTTTTCAAGCGGGCTTAGACTTATTGAAAGTATTATTTATTGCGGCGCATCGCTGCGATTTTTATCAGTTAGCCACACAGAAAAATTTAGAAGTAACCATTCCTCCGCGTTTGTTAGATCCTGCATTGCAAAAGGAAGTGCAAGCACTTTTGGCGCCACCACCGCCAGCCAGTGATCACGAAATTGTAGCTGTCAGTGGTGGGATGTTCTACGCGCAAGAAACACCAGAAAGTCCACCTTTCGTGAAACCAGGCGATCATTTTAATGTGGGCGATCCGCTTTATATTATTGAAGTGATGAAAATGTTTAATAAAGTCACCGCCACATTTTCTGGGCGTATCAATGAGTGTGTGATTGAAAACACTCAGGGCGAAATTGTGAAGCAAGGGCAGGTATTATTTAGTGTTATACCCGATCATCCTGTTGATCTAGATTCTCTCCGGCAGCAGAGGGAAAATAAGAAGCTATTTAATCAGGCTTTGTTTAGAGAATTAATTTAAATGTACAAAACCCGTTTATTTTCGCTGCGGCCTTTTCACGCGCTTCGCGAAGCTTGTTTCAGCGAGCCTTATAATAAGCGTCGTTTTAGCAAAGATTTAATGGCGGGAATAACGGTCGCTATCGTTGCGATTCCTCTCAGCATGGCATTGGCTATTGCCAGTGGTGTACCGCCCCAGCATGGTTTATATACCGCAATGATTGCGGGGTTTATTATTGCGTTGTTAGGTGGTTCGCGATTGAGTGTTTCAGGTCCCACCGCAGCCTTTGTCGTTATTTTATATCCGGTGACGCAAAAATTTGGTCTTGATGGTTTATTGCTGGCTACTTTTTTAGCGGGCCTTATTTTAATTGCGATGGCGTTATTGCGATTAGGGCGATTAATTGAATATATTCCTGAATCAGTCACTTTGGGCTTTACTTCCGGTATTGCTATTGTGATTGCTTCATTACAAGTGAAAGATTTTTTTGGTTTATCGATTGCCCAGATGCCGGAATCTTTTATCGCTAAATGGACTCTTTTGCTCCAGGCTTTGCCACAATGGGATTTTGCTACCACAGTCATTGCGTCTGCTACCTTTGCAGTGTTAGTTCTGTGGTCAAAATTGAAATTGCCAATTCCTGGTCAATTACCTGCTATTTTATTAGGTGTTGGCCTCTCATTATTTTTTACCCATCAAGGTTATTCCGTCGAAACCATTGGTTCCCGCTTTAGTTTTATTTTTCCTGATGGTTCTGTGGGGCAGGGTATTCCACCTTTTTTACCGCATTTTAGTTGGCCTGGTTTGGCGGTGCATTCTTTTGCTGAAGCATGGGAAACACTACGCGCTTTATTGCCTGCGTCCTTTTCCATGGCTATGTTAGGTGCCATTGAATCATTATTATGTGCTGTGGTGTTAGATAACATGACCGGTAAGCGCCACAGCGCCAATAGTGAATTATTAGGGCAGGGCATAGGCAATGTAGTTGCGCCTTTTTTTGGTGGAATTACAGCCACGGCTGCGATTGCACGTTCCGCGGTGAATTATCGAGCCGGTGCTGAATCACCGATTGCGCCAATGATTCATTCACTGATGATTCTCATGGCGATTTTATTTCTCGCGCCTTATTTATCTTATTTGCCCATGGCTTCTATGGCGGCATTATTAGTGATGGTGGCTTGGAGTATGAGTGAAGCGCATAAGGTAGTTGCGCTCATTAAAAAAGCGCCAGTCAGTGATGTTGTGGTGTTATTAACTTGTTTATCGCTGACGGTTTTATTCGACATGGTGGTGGCTATTGGTGTGGGCGTTGTATTAGCCGCATTATTATTTATGCGTGAAGTGTCGGCGATGACGCAAGTAAAAGATATTTCATCGGATCGTCATTTAATTCCTCGCGCGTTACCAGACAATTGGTTGGCTATTAAAATTAATGGCCCGTTATTTTTTGCTGCAGCAGATCGCGTGTTTAGTGAGTTAGCAGAGTTCAGTAAAAATAAACGAGGCATTATTTTGTGGTTGGATGCCGTACCTATTTTGGATGCAGGTGGTTTGTCGGCGTTTAATCGATTTATAGAAGAATGTGTGCAGCAGCAAACAAAAATTATTGTGGCAGAATTGCAATTTCAACCGCTAAAAACCTTAGCGAAAGCGAAAATAACTTCGCTTACTGACAAATTAATTTTTGTTAAGTCCTTAGAAGAAGGCTTAAGGCAGAGTGCAACGATCGAGAAATTCCAACTTTTCTAGGTGGGGAAGTGGCGGCTATACCGCTAATGATTCAAGATGCGAACTTGCCTGACTGCGTAGCAGTCTTTGAATTTAGGCAGGTCGTTTACGGCCTGCACGGGAAAGCATTATCTGTTTCGTCCCAGCGGGACGATTGAATGATGTAAAGAAGTCACCCGTTATGATTCAATCGCCCCTATGGGGCGAAATTTTTTCGTTGCATTCTAGCAGGCCGTAAACGACCTGCCTAAATTCATTAAGCCGCTATGCGGCTTTTTAAAAAACGAAATTCGCATCTTGAGCTGTGATGGGTATATCAAAATTTTGAGCGCCATTATCGTGCTCAGGTGCATGCTTGGGCTATTTATGATAATGCAGGCGATGAGCCTGTTCTTATTCAATGGGGGGAGCAGCCATGACGGCAGATGAATTATTTAAAGCGAAGGATCCTGATTTAATTGGCTCATTTGCGGCGATGAAACGTGCAGCTGAGGCAGCAAAAAAAATTGCGATACAAACTGATACTTGCTTAGTAATTTTTCGGAATAATCAAGTTGTACAAATTCCTGCTGCAGTATTACGGAGTGGTATTCAATAGGGTGGTGCATCGCAGTGAGAGATCTCATGAGATTTCTCACTATGCTTGAAATGACCTATTGCTGAGTTAATTTAAAACTTCGCAATTTAAACTTCACTATTCTGGGATCCATATTGTTGATTCAACACATTGTCAGAAAGATCTGTATTGACTCGTTCATGACTGATTCTAGGAAAGCAATCGTCGTTTAACATTTGCACTAATCTATTTCGATCTTCAGCAGTAAGATTTCTATGCAATAAACCGCTCTTTTTACTAGAGAGATCATATAAAGCCAATAAAGCATTTTTGGATAATCCGCTCGCAATGCACAGAGGCAGTCTTGCTTTTATCCACTCACTATCAAAGGCGGAATAGGCACCCTGTTTGGGTAAGGAAGACAATACCTTTTTCATTTCTTTGCGTGCTGCATTCAGTGAATCTGCTAATAGGATTTTTTCTTTGGGTTCCATAATTATCCTTGCGCCTTGCGCTGTCAGTAAATTAATTGCCCAAGGTGTATTGTATTGAAAAGCAAATCTAAGCGCATCATTAAGCAGTTGGCTGCTTTTGTCTGAATCATCCAAGTAATCTAGTAAAGTCTTTAAGCTGTCCGCTGAATTTCTATCAATCGCCATTTCAAGGCTATTAAAACCGGCTTGAGTCAACGCATGAATAAATGCTGGGTATTTTTGAAGAAGGTGGTTGAGTGCTGGAATATTTTCAGCTGCGACTGCTAATAAAAATAACGGCGTACCGCGATAATTATGGCAGCCAGCTAATGCAGCGAAATCAGTGATTGAATCAATACAGCTAGTGAGTTGCTGATGAATCGCTATTTTTCCCTGCTCTGATGCTTCGTTCCATTGATCTAATGAACTCACTAATTGAATAAATTGTTGTTGCGTTGCTGCATCGGGTTGATGATCGATTTGTGGGTAGGCTTTTTTTAGCGCAGTAGTAAATAATTCTTCTTCAATAGGAGATTTTTGAAAACGAGGAAATATTGCTTGCAATATTTCTGGTGCAACACCGCAGTCAGAAAAATACTCTTCTGCTTCTTGCTGGGTCATGTGTTGAATATTGCCTAGCTGAGAGGGGCCAAAACAACTACCAGAGCCAATAGCGTGCATATTCAGATTGATTAAGCGGTTGCGTAATTTATCACCTGAATTTTCAACTTCGCTCAGAATATCTCTTTGTTCAAGCGTTGGGTGTGGTCGAATATTAGCAAGCAGTGAAATCACTTGCTGCGGTGTAACAATCATACTGGTTGTTTGGTCAGAAATTCTTGGCGCTGGTGGTGGTGTCGGTTCAGCAAGCGCTAATGCTATCTGATCGGGATTGAGTGTGAGTGATTCAGTTGCGATGATCTCTTGAGGCGCATCTTCATAGACGGATGTGTGTGAATTTGAACGTGAAGTTGGCATACTCATAATGAATTTTTCCCGATTGGATGATGGTTTAAACATGTCTCGTTTGAGCGCAGAAATAAAAAAAGTGCATCATCCTAATGCGACTGCAGGGTGAGTTATTCAGCGATTCTTTCCTCTATCGCCGAATTTTCCTTGAATGCTTAGGCTATAGTGGACCCCATAGTCCAGACAATTTTTAGCTGAATTTAAGAGGGCATCTTTTCCCGCAGCGGATTGGCGCTGCCCCAGTTTGTGGTGGCTTAGGCTTGTTTAGCTTCAGCCCGCCACGATCTTCTTTGCAGCAGATTGGGGCC
>CAXNEI010000003.1:0-13045 GCA_964201195.1 Gammaproteobacteria bacterium | reverse complement strand
CGTTATCGAGATCATGCGCTGTTCATCGGCTTTGCGCCGGCTAACAACCCCAAAATAGCGGTAGCCGTCATTGTAGAAAATGGCGGTCATGGTGGATCAGCCGCTGCGCCTATCGCGCGAAAAGTGATGGATGCCTATTTATCTAGTCGACTACCCAATTTCCCCGTGGCTAAACTACCGAATCCATCTCCTGAGAAACCATTACCCGCAAAACCCAAGCCCTCAACTACGCCAGAACCACTCAAACAACCTGAACCAAAACCCGCAGAAATGCCTATAAACAATTCTACTGGTAGCTGAATAAAATTTTTTAAAACAACATAGATGTGTTGTATTTCTATTCTCACTTCCATAGAATAAGCCTGTAACGTTCTACTACAAAACAATAACTTTCGCGGGCCACGCCTATGAAAACAACACAACGACTTCTCATTATCAGCTTATTTCTCTTTGTTTCTGCTTGCTCTGTGGGCGGCGCCATTGATTTTGGTGATTCTAGTGGCGGCTCTTCTGGCGCTGGAAAAACCTGTCTTATTCCTTTTCTTTGTTAAAAAATTTATCTGCAAATGTAGGGGCAACCCTATGTGGTTACCCTCTTGGGCAGGCACGCAGGCCTACCCCTACAAAATTACTCGTCAATATTTTTGAAATACGCCCCCTTTATATTCCCGCATAATATTTTTTCAATACTTCTAAAACTTCTGGCCGACTAAAATTATCTGGCACCACCTCGCCTGACGATAAAGCATTACGCAACTTAGTTCCCGATACCAACACGCGATCTTCTGGCGTATGCGGACAAGTGCGTGTTGACGCCATATCACCACAAGCATTACACCAAAAAGTCCAATCGATTTTTAAGGGCTTAGTTAACAGCGCACCTTCAGGAATTTGATCAAAAATATGGTGCGCATCAAAAGGCCCATAATAATCACCAACTCCAGCATGATCACGACCCACAATTAAATGCGAGCAACCATAATTTTGCCGAAATAATGCATGTAATAAAGCTTCACGGGGACCGGCATAGCGCATATCTAACGGATAACCGGATTGAATCACCGTATCCTTCACAAAATAATGATCAATCAAAGTGGAAATTGCTTCTTGCCTTACTTCAGCAGGAATATCACCTGCTTTCAGTTTGCCTAATAAAGAATGAATCATCACTCCATCACAAATCTCGATAGCAATTTTTGCTAAGTATTCATGGGAACGATGCATAGGATTACGAGTCTGAAAGGCAGCGACGGTTTTCCAACCTTTGGCAGCAAACAGATCGCGGGTTTGCTGTGGCGTCATGTAGGTATCAGCATATTGCTGAGGAAATTGGCCTTGGGAAAATACTTTTACCGGCCCTGCCACGTTCACTTCGCCTTGATCCATCACCATCTGCACACCCGGATGCGCCGCATCTGTGGTTTTAAAGACTTGCTGACACTCGTGAGCTTTATCGATGGAATAAGTTTCTCTAACGGTTAACACACCCATCATTTCTTGGGTTTCGCCATCGACTAACGCAACTTCTTGCCCAACTTTTAAGTCGCTTGCTCGCTCTGTACTCGTCGACAAAGTAATGGGAATCGGCCAAAACACACCATTGGTCAAACGCATGTCATCACAAACACCGCGCCAATCATCATGACCCATGAATCCTTCAAGCGGTGTAAAACCACCAATGCCAAGCATTATTAAGTCGCCCACTTCGCGGGAACTAAGCTGCAATAGCGGCAAATTAGCTGCACGAGCAAGCTCTCCAGCTAAGGCTGCATCAGCAACTAAACGAGGTAATAAAACGGGGCTACCGTGAGGCGTGACTAAAGTAGACATCAAATATTCTCCTGCGAACCCAAATCTAAAAGTAGTAAAATGCGAAAGGCGCGCAGTATACGCTAAGCGATACCTAGGAGAAAAATACTATTGCGCTTGGGAACAACGCGCATTAGTTTACCCACTCCTGTTTTATCATTGCCGAGACACTCCATGAATCACTCCCCCGCTCTCTTAGGCACACCCCTCACACCACAGGCATATAAAGTATTGCTCTGCGGTGCGGGCGAACTCGGCAAAGAGGTCGCTATTGAACTACAACGGCTGGGAGTGGAAGTGATTGCTCTCGATCGCTACGCCAATGCGCCTGCTATGCAAGTGGCTCATCGCAGCTACGTGTTATCTATGCTAGATGGCCCAGCACTAAAAGAAATTATCGAAAAAGAACAGCCTGATTTAATTGTGCCGGAAATTGAAGCCATTGCGACGCAAGCTTTAGTAGAACTTGAACAACAAGGCTATCGCGTGATTCCCACGGCACAAGCGGCCTATCTCACCATGAATCGCGAAGGTATTCGTCGACTTGCTGCCGAGCAACTTCAATTACCCACTACGCCTTATGCTTTTGCTAACTCATTAGAAGAATGCAAAAATTTATTAACCACAATAGGCTTGCCTTGCGTACTTAAACCTATCATGAGTTCTTCAGGCAAGGGCCAATCAGTGATTCGAAATGCAGATGAATTAGCAGCCGCATGGGCCTATGCACAAACAGCAGGACGTGCACAAAATTCTCGAGTGATTTTAGAAAGCTGGGTGGAATTTGATTTTGAAATTACTCTATTAACCATTCGACACAGTCAAGGCACTAGCTTTTGCTTGCCCATTGGACATCAACAGGTCAATGGCGATTATCGACTGTCTTGGCAACCGCAACACTTATCCGACATTGCTCTAGCAAAAGCACAAAGCATTGCCCATAAAATTACTGAAGCACTTGGTGGCTGGGGTTTATTTGGCGTGGAATTATTTGTCAAAGGTGATGATATTATTTTTAATGAAGTTTCACCGCGCCCTCATGACACAGGATTAGTTACTTTAATTTCGCAAGATTTATCCGAATTTGCTTTGCATGTGCGCGCTATTTTAGGCTTACCCATTCCGAATATTCGTCAACGCGGCCCGGCAGCGTCCTGCGCTCTATTAGTTTCCGGCGAAGCGCAAGGCGTGCAATATCACAATATTCCGCAAGCACTCAGCGAACCAGATACGCAATTATTTTTATTTGGCAAACCAGAAATCCATGGTCAACGACGCATGGGTGTTGCTTTAGCACTCGGCGATTCTATTGAACAAGCTAAAAATAAAGCGCAACACGCCGTGAACCAGATCCAAGTTATTTTTCCTCAACCAATGAGCCAATAAATTATGTATGCTGAAAGACTCGTGCTTATTTATTTAATAGGCGGTTATTTTTGTTCACCCATTATTATGAATTGGGCAAAGGATGCTCACGCTAACATGTGGTATTTACCTTATCTTATTTGGTCCATATTCATTGTTGCAGCTACCTGGGCCGTACGGAGTAAAGATATTGATGACTTTTAGTTTACCCCTGCTACTGCTGGTCAGCGCCGGCTATTTATTCTTATTATTTTTTGTTGCTTTTATCACGCAACGCGGTTGGGTTCCCGCACGCATTATTCATAGTCGCATCGTCTATGTATTTTCACTGGGTGTTTTTGTCAGCGCTTGGGCTATTTATGGCAGCGTAGGATTAGCTCATGATTATGGCTATCATTTCTTGGCTTATTATTTAGGAATCTCTTCAGCTTTCTTATTAGCGCCTTTAGTCTTACGCCCTATTCTTCGCTTAGTCAAAACCTATCAATTAAGCTCATTAACGGATTTATTAGCCTATCGTTATCCGGGCCGTGGCGTTGGTGTTTTAGTCACACTGATTATGTTGATGGGTGTTGTTCCACTCTTGGCATTACAAATTCAAGCAGTTGCTGATTCAGTCCATCTGTTAAACCAGGAATCCAGTCGTAATCAATTTGCGCTGGTATTTGTTGCTTTTATTACCCTATTCGCGGTGTTATTTGGCGCCACCCATATTAGCGCACGAGAAAAACATCACGGTTTAGTGATGGCTATTGCTTTTGAATCGCTGATTAAACTTATTTGTTTTATTATTATTGGAGTTTATATTCTTACTCATGTCTTTTCCGGCTTTGATGGCTTATCGGAATGGCTCTCTACACATCCCTCCAAGAATACGTTACGCCTACCTGTTGATGCAGGCTCTTGGTATGGTCTCATTATTACTTTCTTTATGTCTGCTATTGCCATGCCTCACATGTATCACATGACCTTCACCGAAAATTTAAGCCCGCGCTCTTTAATGGCAGCCAATTGGGGTTTTCCTATTTATATATTGATTATGGCTTTTATTATTCCGCTGATTTTATGGGGTGCAACTAAATTGCATGTTTCTACAGATCCCGAATATTTTACTTTGGGATTAGGTCTCGCAGCGCAGTCAAAAACCTTAACGTTATTGGCTTTCTTAGCCGGACTTTCTGCTGCTAGCGGCGTGATGATTGTATTAGCACTTTCCATGGCGATGATGGTATTAAATCATTTGGTATTGCCTTTTTATCAACCCAGCGGCAAAGATGCTTTCTTTCCCTGGTTATTACGCAGTCGCCGCATGTTAATCGTATTCATTTTATTCTGTGGCTATTTATGCTATCTGCTATTGAATGGCAGACATAATTTATCGGAACTGGGTTTACTTGCCTCTGTGGCTTTTCTGCAATGCGCTCCCGGTCTGGTAGGCGTTATTTTATGGCCGCGCGCTACTCGCCAAGGTTTTATTGCTGGCACCAGCATCGGATTTTTCATTTGGTTTGTTGGTATTTTAATTCCCATGCTGGCTAATTTAGAACATATGCATTTCGGTGATTTTGTTGTGCATTACACGCCCACACTGGATCAAGGCCAAAAAGTTGGTGTGATTGCTACGTTGGCAAATAGCCTGGTATTTATTCTTATTTCTTTACTCACTCAGCAATCACCTGCGGAACAACAAGCAGCCGCTAATTGCGCACTCGATAAATTAAGAGGTCCCAATCGCTACACACCGATTCCCAATTCGGTAGCCGATTTTATTCATTCGCTCAGCGGTAGCCTAGGTAAAAATACCACAGAATACGAAGTGCAATTGGCATTGAAAGATTTGGATATGGATTTTTCTGAAACACGCCCCTATGCCTTAAAACGATTACGCGATCAACTCGAAAGTAATTTATCTAGTCAATTGGGCCCCAGCTTAGCGCGCGAAATGATTCATGAAAGTTTGCCCTATGAATCCACTCAGACACCAGCCTCCGATAATATTCATTTCATTGAAAATCGGTTAGAAGAGCAACATCATACGCTCACCGGATTAGCAGCCGAATTAGATAACTTGCGTCGATTTCACCGACAAACATTACATGATTTACCGATTGGTGTGTGCTCACTGAGTGGTGATGGAGAAATTCTTAGCTGGAATTTAGCGATGGAGCAACTCACCGATGTGCAAACCGATCAAATTGTTGGCTCAAAAATTAAATCACTTCCATTACCCTGGAAGAATTTATTTGAACATCTTATGCAAGGCGATCACGCCCATTTATTTCAACGCGAAATTAAAATTCGCAGTCAAGCCCACTGGATTAATTTACACAAGGCTATGATCAGCACTAAAACTGCGCTCGATAATGAATTATCTAATTTCACTGGTTTAGTCATAGTGGTGGAAGATGTGACCGAAACCAAAATGCTCGAAGCTAAACTGGCTCACAGTGCGCGATTAGCTTCTATTGGTCAGTTAGCTGCTGGCGTAGCGCATGAAATTGGTAACCCTATTACCGGCATTGCTTGTTTAGCGCAAGATATTCAGGCAGATCCCACCGATCCACAAACCAAAGAAATGGCTCAACATATTATTGAACAAACCAAACGTATTTCTCGCATTGTTCAATCCCTAGTAAGTTTTAGCCATGCGCATCAACATCATCCGCAACCTTTGGAACCGGTAGATATTTCGCAGTGCCTACAAGAAGCACTCAATCTTATTATGCTGTCACCGGAAGCAAAAGAATTACACCTCATCAACCATTGCCCATCGAATCTTCATGTAGCAGGTGATGCACAACGATTAGTGCAGGTTTTTATTAATTTACTCAGCAATGCGATGGATGCTTCAGTGCCCGGTAATAGCATAGAAATTCAAGGATATAGTCTGGATGATAAAATTATTATCCGTATCTTGGATGAAGGATATGGAATCCCCAATGAATTACTCGGACATATTTTTGAGCCCTTTGTTACCACAAAAGATCCAGGAAAAGGCACAGGTTTAGGCTTATCGCTGGTCTATAGCATTGTGGCGGATCACGCAGGTTATATAGAGCTGATGAACCGTTTAGATGCAAAAATGGGAATCCAGGTAACACTAACACTACCCAAATGTTACGTATAACTCGGTATACTGGCGAACTCGGACAATTTAAATCCCGTAAGGATGTTCATGGCTAAGATTCTACTGGTGGAAGACGAACCCATTATTCGTAATTCACTCAAGCGATTGCTTGAGCGTAATCACTATGCAGTACAAGAAGCAGGCTCTGTGGCAGAAGTCGATATGCAACGACTAGATGATTTCGATCTCATCATCACCGACTTACGATTACCGGGCGCACCAGGAACAGAATTGATTCAGTACGCCAAAAAAATTCCTGTCTTAATCATGACGAGTTACGCTAGCCTTAAATCTGCGGTAGACGCGATGAAACAAGGCGCATCAGACTACATAGCAAAACCTTTTGATCATCAAGAAATGCTTAATGCGGTAAAACAACTGCTGAGTCGTACAACTCGCATACAAGAGCCTATCACCCCAAACCCTCTATCAACTACTACAGCTCCTTCACTCATTGGTGTGTGCTCAGCCATGCAAGCACTGTATCAACGCATTGTGAAAGTGGCGCCCACCGACACCACAGTATTAATTTTGGGTGAGTCTGGCACGGGCAAAGAACTGGTTGCAAAAGCACTCCATCAGCAAAGCCATCGCTTAAAAGGCCCGCTTATTTCCGTTAATTGTGCAGCAATTCCCGAATCACTGATTGAATCTGAATTATTTGGCCATGAAAAAGGCGCTTTCACTGGCGCGAATCAATTACGCAAAGGGTTGGTAGAAGCAGCCGATGGCGGCACTTTATTTTTGGATGAAATTGGTGAACTGCCCTTAGAAGCACAAGCGCGATTACTCCGTCTACTACAAGAAAAAGAAGTGCGACGGGTAGGCGCTGTGCAATCTCGTAAAATAGATGTTCGCGTTATTGCTGCCACCCATCGCGATCTCAAACGCTTAGCAGCCCGCGGCGCGTTTCGTGAAGATTTATATTACCGCCTACACGTGGTGGAATTGAATTTACCGCCCTTACGCGAGCGCGGCGCAGATATTATAGAACTAGCGCAATATTTCCTTCGCCAAAGTTGTGATCGCCTAAAGCGCACCGCTCTACAACTCTCAGACAATGCTATCGACGCGATTGCGCAATACAACTGGCCCGGCAATGTAAGAGAACTACAAAATGCCATAGAACGCGCAGCTGTTCTCTGCGATGGCCCTTACATTACTGATCACGACCTGACTTTAGATAAGCATGAAAAAGCCGCATCCCTTGACCTGCTCACCATAACACCGCTACCTGTTGCAGAGCTCATAGACACGCCCACCGACAATCTTTCCCTCGAAGATTATTTCCAGCATTTTGTGCTAGAACATCAGCATCATATGACCGAAACGGAATTAGCTCAAAAGCTAGGCATCAGCCGAAAAAGTCTCTGGGAGCGTCGCCAACGTTTAGGCATTCCAAGAAATAAAAAAGCGTTACTGGGCTAACGGAAAAAAAACTTGTTACCACCCTACCCAGCGGTAACAGCTCAATGTTACTGTTTCGTAACACTCCCTCATTACTACCTTTCTGTTGCTCACAAGACATTACTCAACCCCTTGTTTTTAGAGAAAAAATGAAAACCTTATAGGTTGGCACATAAGCTGCTCTATAAAAAGCGTACGAGAAGAAAAGCATCGATTGGAACAAAAACAACTTAGCCAACAGACGCTTCGCAACAATAATAATAAGAGAGTTGACAATTGAAGGGTGGAAAGGCTTTTTGAACGAAGAAAGCCTAAAAAGAACTACATAATAACAGTAATAATTGAGAAGGTTAGAGAGTACTTTGTTTGTAAGAGAGCGCAGGGAAAAGGAAATAACGCAACAATAAAGTTCAAGGATTTGGCTGAGCTAGGCAACAATAAAAACACCGGATTCATTTGCCTAGCTCGGTGAAGCTCCCAAAGGATGAGAGAGGAAAAGACCAATAAGAAAACGGATCGAATAACAAGACAGGAAAGATGGGAGTGGACGAAGTGAAGTGTGTGTTTTTACAAAACAAACAAGGTGCTCAAAAAGAACAATAACAAGTACCTAAAAATAACAACAGGCATCGGCACAATGAAAAAGGCGGGAGTAAAATCCCGCCTTTTTTATTTCTCTGCAACGCAGATTATCTTCACTCAAAAAATTCATCAGTGATACTTGGTTAAAATACTTGAAACTTTCACAAAGTGAAAGTATTCTGCATTAATGCAAACTTTAACAGCAAAAATCATCGAAGCAGGCTGGTCTAATCGAGTAACTACCGAGAGTCAACTGGCTCGCTTATTGGGCGGCACTCCTCAACGACGCCACAGCCTGGTGAATCGAGCACTACATCACGATGAAGTATTACGACTATCACGTGGTCGATACCTATTAAAACCTTCATCAAGCCATTCTTCGATTCATCCCTTTGTCTTAGCTCAAGCCTTACGGCCTGGCTCCTATATCTCTTTTGAAAGCGCGCTGAGTTTTCATGGCTGGATTCCGGAAGCAACTAAAGTAACGCTTTCTGTTGTGCCCGGTCGCAGAAGCTATGAAATGACGCATGTATTATTAGGTCATTTCCGATTTTCTCCTCTCGCACTGCAACGAGGTTATTTTCTAGAAAGAGTAGATCGCCAACTATTTGGTGGCCAAGTTGCTTTAGTTGCACAACCTCTACGTGCTTTATTGGATCTTCTCTGCCTGCGCAAAGAAAATGATGTTGGACGCGAAATGCTAGAACAAGGTTTGCGTATCGAACCCGAATTATTGGATAACATCACAGAGGAAGATCTACAAAGCCTCCCTGTGATTTATCAAAATAAACGCATACAAAAATTAATTCACCACATACTAATAAGAGAGTAGAAAATAGATGATTCATTTATTACGCCAGCGTTTAGAAAGTTATGCAGTAACAAATGCCTTGCAAGAAGAACATGCTTTGAAAGAAATTTTACAAGAGGTTGTACTCTACGCCTTGTGGCGGGTTGATTTTTTTTCAGTTGCTGCTTTTCAAGGAGGAACTGCTCTTCGAATTCTACATAAACTGCCAAGATTTTCTGAAGATTTAGATTTTATTCTTATTGAACCAAATTCAGCCTTTCAATGGGCGCCTTATCTTTCTTCGCTAACAGAAGTATTATCAGAGTTTGGCATTGCGTGTGAATTGATTGACCGAAATCAAATGGATAAAGCTGTGCGGCAAGCAATGCTGAAAGATGATTCTATTGGCAAGCAACTCAATCTGGCTTTCTTTCGCGGTGATACAGGCCGAAAATTAAAAGTAAAATTAGAAATAGATACGCATCCACCAGCAGGCTCTCATTTTGACTATCGCTATCTCGATTTTCCATTAGATTTTGAAATTTGCGCGCAGGACCTGCCAAGTAACTTTGCCTTAAAAATACATGCCTTACTCTGCCGACCTTACATGAAAGGCCGTGACTGGTTCGATTTTGGTTGGTATATCAAGCACACTGTGCAACCCAATATTCAATTGCTTGCAGCTGCATTAACTCAAGCAGGCCCTTGGGCTAATCAACAACTAACAATCGATTTAAATTGGCTTGAAAAAAATTTAAAAGAAAAAATTAGCGCAATAGATTGGGCTGTAGCAATACGTGATGTAGAACCTTTTCTGCTGCCCATGGAACAAACTAGTCTGCGTTTATGGAGCGAACGATTTTTTACTGACAAGCTTGAAAAACTCATCATATTGAATCGTTGACAAACGAATATTAATCCGTTTATCTTTTATTCCTGTTGCACGCGCAGCAGCTTTGAATTTTTCCAGCTCGCGTTTTTTACAGGGATGGGTTCAGCTTCATAAGCATCAAGAATTTCTTGTTCATAGGCATCTAATTTTGACATGATCATTATCTCCGAGATAAATAGTCTCGAGTTGCTTTTCTTCTACAAATAAAAAACTCCGCTTGAGATATTTTATCGCTCACCGCTCAGCTCATTCTCTATATCTTCAATACTCGGCAATTTAGATTGCAGGTTCTCAGGCAGTGCTTGTGTTAGTTGATATTCAGAAACGCCGATGGGTTTTTGAATATCACTTAAAGCATACTCTGCTACCAGCCTGTCCTTGTTTTTGCAGAGTAAAATACCAATGGTAGGATTATCTGCTGTTTTACGTAATTGCTCATCAATAGCCTTGATATAAAAATTAAGCTTGCCTGCATGCTCTGGTTCAAAATCACCTATTTTTAATTCCACCACGACATAGCAATGTAATTGTGTGTGATAAAAAAGAAGATCGATAAAAAACTCTCGCTCGCCGACTTGAATCGGATATTGCTTTCCTATGTAGGCAAAGCCGGCGCCTAGCTCTAATAAAAAATGTGTAATATGATCCGTTAACCCTTGCTCCAATTCCCGTTCGCTATGTTGTTTGCTCAGCGTTAGAAAATCAAAAATATAGGGGTCTTTTAAAGTTTGCTGCGCAAGATCAGAGTGTGGTGCAGGCAAGCGTGTTTTCTACATAATAGAGCGCTTCTTTAATACTCTGGCAGTGGGATATGATTTGTAGATTGTGACCCCAGGGGATTTGGGTTAATTGGGCAACAAGCTGTTGCCTAATTCCCAGTAGAATTGCAGCAGGATGCTATTGACCTTAATGGCTGCTTTAATTTGCGCTTGTAAAACTTTTTTCTTGAGGTTTTTCAGCCAGTTTTTATATTCACTATTATCTAATAAATTAGGCTTCATCACTGATCTCCAGGCTAAATGAGATGCTCATTCTATATTAAAATATCACGTGAGCAAGCATGCATTTTTAGCAGATTCAATTGTGGAGGCGGATCATATTACGCAATCAACAGCAGGAATAAATTGTGTCTGGAGGATTAGAGTGAGTGGACATGGAGCATCCCTTTCAGTAAAAAATTTTCAGCTAGCTCTATTTTCGCTGAATTGGCCAGATGCATATCTATGAATGATGCTGGCAATTAATGTTTGATAAGGGATACCCTCAGCCAGCGCCTTCACTTGAATATCTTTCAAATCAATCGACGATAAGCGGATATTAATTCGCTTATCTTTTACACCAGTTGCTCGCGCAGCAGCTTTGAATTTTTCCAGCTCGCGTTTTTTTACAGGGCTGGGTTTCAACTTCCCCGCTTCATAAGCATCAAGAATTTCTTGTTCATAGGCATCTAATTTTGACATGATCATTATCTCCGAGATAAATAGTCTCGAGTTGCTTTTCGACTGGGAATAATTGTCTTCAAAAAGAAGTGCTCTTCCTCTTCCACAAATGGAACTAAGTAAACGTAACCATCACAGGCTACAACCAAAATTTGCTGATTCGGGTATTTAGCTGAGTTAGGGTGCGGCATAATGCTTAACAGACCATCGCCGGACTCTATAGCAACGACAATATGCTCAAACGAAATACCTCGTTTAGCTCTTAGCTCTATATTTTTGTCGGTGTTCCATCGAAAAGGTTTCATATAATGGAGTTTATATAGGCGTGTGCCTTTTGTCTACATGAAAGGTCAGTTGATACTCACCACACACTCAACAGCAGAAATAAATGTGTTTGGAGAATTGGATTAATTATGCGCTAATTTTCGTGCTTGCCATGATTGAAAAACAAAAGGTCTGTTGCTTGCTGCTATTCCCGCCTCTATATAAGCCTGAATACCTCCAGGGTAGCCTTCAGTTTCAGAATGTCTTATGCGCGTGTTTCCTTTCATAGAGTTCTGTCCGTAATTTTTGAATGCACTGTAATTGTGGGATGCAGTGGGATTTCTTGCCATTTTTGCTGCCGCTGGACCGACGCGAGCTTCCCATGCCGCACACCTTAATTTGGCCCAATCTACCAACTCTTGCGGAACAATACTTCTCCATTCTGGAGATAGACTATTGGTAAAACCAGTAATAAATCCGCTAATTAAATCTCCGTAAAAAGGTGATTGTGCCAAGCCTCTAGAAACACCGCTAGAAACAGCATGTATAGCTCCAGAAGTTGGCCTATGTGGAGCTGGCATAGTGACTTTTATATTAAAACTGTTTAATTTCCCTAAGGTCTTTGCCAATTCCGCCTGCGCCACCAAATGCGTCAGTGTTTTGTCATTTAACTCTCTAGACAAAAGACCGAGCATCACGTTGTCGCCATTACTTAAATTAATGACCAAGTCTGTTAAAGAATTTTCAAAATGCGCAGCCGCTTGCTCAACATCATCCGTTGCAAAAAATCTATCCCAAAAAGATTCGCAGGCTTTTTTATGGGCTTGTTTGAATTGATCTAAATCATTTTGTGTATAAGGATCATTAGGGTGCGCATTTAATTTCTCTAACGTAGGAGTTGCTTGCCTAAATTCTACGATGGTTTTTTGAATGACATGAAAATGATTTTCTAATTTTCCTGCAAGCGCTGAAAGTTCAACATGCCGCGCTGTGATAGATTCGATATTAGCAATCCTTACACTAGAGCAAGCCACTTTTAAACCTTGGAATTTATCTGCAATGCCGTTAAGGTCTCCAACAATAGATGCAGAAGAAGGCAAAGTTTTAATTCTTTCCAATGCACTTGTTGTGCGATCAACAGCAGGAATAAATTATGTTTGGAGAGTTGGATTAATTGCGTGAGCAGACATGAAAAAATCCTTTTCTGAACTTTTTAAGCAGCGCTGATATGAATATGAAGCCCCAGCGCTTGGATAGCTTTTAAGATAGTAGTGAATTCAGGGTTGCCTACAGCGGAAAGCGCACGATACAAACTTTCGCGTTTAATGCCTGTGTCACGAGCCATTTGCGACATGCCTTTTGCTCGAGCA
>CAXNEI010000002.1:0-13520 GCA_964201195.1 Gammaproteobacteria bacterium | reverse complement strand
AGATCGTGGCGGGCTGAAGCTAAACAAGCCTAAGCCACCACAAACTGGGGCAGCGCCAATCCGCTGCGGGAAAAGATGCCCTCTTAAATTCAGCTAAAAATTGTCTGGACTATGGGGTCCACTATAGTCTGCTGATACTAAAAAAGCAGATATGAGCGAAAGCCTATTAGCTGCAGGCGGCATCATTAGCGTTCAAGTACTTAACGAATTTGTTTCCGTTGCGCGTAAAAAACTAAAACTGTCTTTTGCTGAAATTCATCAGATACTCAATAGTATTCGTCCACTTTGCTCCGTTAAACCACTCTCCCAAACAACACATGAGCTTGCTTGCCATTTAGCGGAACGTTACGATTTTTCTATTTACGACGCATGCATTGTTGCCTCTGCACTAGAAGCAGAATGTAAAATTCTCTACACCGAAGACTTACAACACAATCAACGCATCGAAAATTTAAAAATAAAAAATCCGTTTTTATGAAAAATATTATACGTGAACTCGCGGCACACGAGCAGTGAGCCCACTTAATAAGTCATAACCTATTGTGCCGATTTTTTTCGCCACTTGATCTACGGAAATATTTTCACCCCATAATTCAACCCAATCACCTAACTGCGCTTGCGGATGATTGGTCACATTGATAATTATTGTGTCCATAGAAACGCGGCCAATTAACGGACATAAGCGATCGTGAACCCATACCTCTCGTTGCGATTGCGCAATTCGAGAATAACCATCGGCATAACCAATAGCTAACACCGCGATGCGTGAAGCCTGTTGCGCAACCCAAGTGGCACCGTATCCTACTGCATCGCCTGACTTTAATTCGCGACAAGCAATAATCCGAGATTTTAATTGCATCACAGGTTTTAATTGGCATTCAACTGCCGAACGATTGGCAAAGGGTGAACTGCCATAGAGCATAATGCCAGGACGCACCCAATCCTTTTGCTGACTTTTCTCTTGCCATAAAATCGCTGCTGAATTCTCACAACTCATGACCATCTCTGGAAATTTCTGACGAATTTTTTTTATGGCTTCTAACTGTTTTTGATGTACAGGATGCTGTGGCTCATCGGCATAGGCAAAATGAGTCATTAAAATAATATTTTTGACTTGGGGTAATTTTTTTAATTGCTCTAATAACGATTCTAACTGAGCAACTTCAATACCCAATCGATTCATCCCTGTATTTATTTTTACCCAAACAGTCACTGGCTTTCCCTGCTTACTCTTTTGCAACCACTCCAATTGACGTTGCTCGTGAATCACTACCCAGCAATTATTTTTTACGGCTAACGGCCATTCATCCGCATGATTCACGCCTTCTAATAATAAAATCGGTTGTTGAATATTTGCTTCACGCAGCGTTAATGCTTCTTCCAAAAAAGCCACGGCAAAGGCTTCGGCCTGTGATAACGCTTGCGCTGCTGCCACGGAACCATGGCCATAAGCATCGGCTTTTATCACCGGAATAATTTTTTGCTGTGACGCTTGCTGCTGAACAATTTGATAATTGTGCTGCAAAGCAGACAAATGAATTTCAGCGATGGTGTCTCGGGTCATGAATTATCTCTATCTTTACCTATTGAACTTTAGTAAAACTCCACCTAGTATTAAGCTATTCATTTAACTGACGGAGAATAGCATGGCTACCTTAAGCAGCAAACGACAAATCACCCTACCTAAAGCATTATGCGATCAACTCCAAGTATCTCCAGGCGATGATTTAACCTTTGCAGAATATCGAGGACAAATTACCTTGATCAAGAAAACTAAAGGAGCTGCAGCAGGCATTCTAAAACAACTGAAAAGCCATAAAAAAACTTCTGATACTGAGTCACTACAAGACACCTTAAATGAAAAACATGCTCGTCATAAAGCCAAAAGAAAAACTGCATGATTGCTATCGATACCAATGTATTGCTGCGCTACTTACTTGATGACGATGATCTTCAGGCAGAAAAAGCGCGAAGACTGTTTAATGCCAACAAAAAAATTCTGATCACCGATGTAGTGTTAGCAGAAACCATATGGACACTCAAAGGCAAACGGTATAATGCGAAAAAGGAAGATCTTACCGCAATTGTTTTCGGCCTATTGGCTGAACCTCATGTTGTTTTCGAAAATCAGCAAGCCGTATGGTATGCGCTTAATGATTACATGAACGCACAACCGATTAAAACCGCAAATGGAACTAAACAAGCCGATTTTGCCGACGCCCTTATTAGCCATAAAGCACAAGCTGTTGCCACTCAGCAAGGTGAGACTTACTGGGGCACTTATACTTTTGACAAAGCAGCTTTGGCAATCAATGGAACAGTGCTTTTGTAGCTACTCATAACTCCCCGACATATAATCCCGCGCTAAATTCTCAAATTTAATATAGGAACCCAAGAAAGCCAGACGTGTTACACCAATAGGCCCGTTTCTTTGTTTACCAATAATAATTTCGGCAATGCCTTTATCATTAGAGTCAGGGTAATAAACTTCATCACGATAGATAAACATGATGAGATCCGCATCTTGCTCAATCGCACCGGACTCACGTAAATCCGACATAACAGGTCGTTTGTTCGGGCGCTGCTCTAAACCACGATTTAACTGCGACAGTGCAATCACCGGCACGTTTAATTCTTTCGCTAGGGCTTTTAAGGAACGAGAAATTTCCGAAATTTCCGCAACGCGATTTTCCGCTCGAGGAATTTGCATTAATTGCAAATAATCCACCAAAATCATCCCGATTTCACCATGTTCACGATGAATACGACGGGCACGAGCACGCACATCAATCGGACTTAATGCAGGAGAATCGTCAATAAAAAATTTCTGCTCCGCTAATAAACTAATAGCAGAGTTTAATCGGGGCCAATCTTCTTCTTCTAACCGACCACTACGAATACGGGTCTGATCAATGCGACCCAGCGAAGATAACATCCGCATGACTAAGGACTCAGCGGGCATCTCCATACTAAACACTAAAATAGGCTTACCGGATTTAATACAAGCATTCTCGCAAATATTCATTGCTAGCGTGGTTTTACCCATAGAAGGTCGACCAGCAATAATAATTAATTCGCCGCCGTGTAGACCGGAAGTTTGTTTATCTAAATCATCAAAGCCGGTGGTAATACCGGTAATAGGCGAATTAGCAGAATAGAGAGAATCAATTTTATCAATGGCTTTGGCGAGCAAAGGTTTAATCACCTGCGGGCCGGTTTTTTGTTGTGAACCTTGTTCGGCAATTTCAAATACGCGTCGCTCAGCTTCATCTAATAAATCATCACTGGAACGACCTTCTGGATGGTAAGCACAACTGGCAATATCATTGGCCACACTAATTAATTGGCGCAACACGGAACGCTCACGAACAATATCCGCATAAGCGCCAATATTTGCCACGCTGGGAATATTATTCGCCAGTTCCGCTAAATAAGCTAAACCACCCACTTCTTCAGCCACACCTAAATGCGTGAGGTAACCATTCACCGTCACCACGTCGATGGCTTTGCTATCTGCTGCTAATTGCGCAATAGCATCAAATAATTGTCGATGCTCTCGACGATAAAAATCTACCGAGGAAACCTTCACTGCCACATCATCCCATGCGGCGGGATTCATCAACAATCCACCCAGCACAGCTTGCTCGGCTTCAATGGAATGGGGCGGAATCTTTAGCGACAGCGTCGCACGATCTTCAGATGCTTCGGTCATAAAATAGCCTGGTAGAAAACCTGCCCCACCCGCTCGATATGCTTGCGCAGTTCGGCGTGATCGAGCTCATTAAAAATCGACAAATCGACGAGGTAAGGAATGGAAGACTCATCTAGTTCGCCTGCTATATTCACTAAATCGCTGTGCGTTAATGTATCGCCATATAAAGTTAAATCAATATCTGAGCCTTCGCGATAATTCCCCATAGCCCGCGATCCATAAATCACCACTTTCTTCACAGCGCTGTATTTAGCAAAAATGGCGCGCATTTCATCCAACGTCCGCTGTGGCAATCCAAATTCTGGCATAATTAATTATCTTGAAGATGGCCTATAAAAATTTGATTCAGCACTCTAAAAGCAGGTAAAAATTTCTGTAAAATTTCATTTATTAATACATGGGCAATGGCTTCATTATACGTATGCGCCGCTAAATTACGTTCTTTAATTGCATCTAACCATACTTGCCCATCAGGAATAATTTTTTTATTGAAGGCTTCTCTCACCACTGATTTTGGCGTAGGTTGAAAAACTAACCCCTGAGCTTGCATGTAATCTTTCATTAAATTCCACGCTAATTCTATGACCATTTCAAAAGCTTGCACCATGGCTAAAATGTCTTTATGAGTTGGCTCTGCTGGATTAGCAGGGATACAGCTTTCCAATAATTGAAGTGCTTTTGAATAATTATTAAATCGCTGTTTCCATCGAATATCTTCGCTCATATTTATTCCCACTCCACCGTAGCCGGCGGCTTAGAAGAAACGTCGTAGACCACCCGACTGACACCAGCCACTTCATTAATAATTCGGTTGGAGACGCGCTCTAATAATTCATAGGGTAAATGGGCCCAACGAGCTGTCATGAAATCTTGAGTTTCTACAGCACGCAATGCCAACACATAATCATGTCGACGGGCATCGCCCATTACACCCACAGATTTCACTGGGAGAAAAACAACAAAGGCCTGACTGACTTTTTGATACCAATCTGCGCGATGAAGTTCTTGCATAAAAATATCGTCGGCTACACGCAACATGTCAGCAAATTGTTTGGTGACTTCACCTAAAATGCGAACCCCTAAACCAGGGCCAGGAAAAGGATGACGATAGAGTAGTTGATGAGTTAAGCCTAATTCCAAACCAATTTTTCGCACTTCATCTTTAAATAATTCACGCAGTGGCTCAACTAATTTCATTTCCATGTGTTCAGGTAAACCACCCACATTATGGTGAGATTTAATCACGTGGGCTTTACCGGTTCCACTGCCTGCTGATTCAATCACATCGGGATAAATAGTGCCTTGTGCCAACCATTTAATACCCTCTAACTGGGCCGCTTGCTGTTCGAATACTTCGATAAAAGTTTTACCAATGATTTTTCTTTTTTGTTCAGGATCGGTAACCCCTTTTAATCGATTCAAAAATAGATCCTGTGCTTGCGCACGAATCACTTTAATACCGAAGTGATCGACAAAAGTTTCCACCACTTGATCGCTTTCGCCTAAACGCAACAATCCATTATCCACAAATACACAAATTAATTGATCACCCACGGCACGATGTAATAAAGCAGCGACCACAGAAGAATCCACACCACCAGACAAACCTAAAATCACTCGATCGGAACCTAACTGTGCTTTGAGAGATTTTATTTTTTCTTCAATAATATGCTCTGAATTCCATGAAGAAGAACAACCACAGACTTGATGAATAAATCGCGAAAGAATTTCCGAACCTTTTTCTGAATGGGTCACCTCAGGGTGAAATTGCACACCATAAATATTTTTTGATGCATCTGCCATAGCGGCGTAGGGTGTATTATCGGAACTTGCAATACCAACAAACCCCGCTGGCAATTCTAATACTTTATCGCCGTGACTCATCCATACATTTAATTCACCTGATTCCGTTAAATCAGCTAAGAAATGTGAACCTGACGCTACCGCTAATTGCGCATGACCAAATTCACGCTCAGAAGAAGCAACAACGCTACCCCCCAATTGATTAGCCAGCGCTTGCATGCCATAGCACACACCTAATATGGGCACATTGAAATCGAATAAAACCTGAGGAATACGCGGTGAATTTTCTAAGGTGACTGTTTCTGGCCCGCCGGATAAAATAATTCCGTTCGGCGCAGAATCACGCAGCAATTGTGGATTAGCATCGTAAGGTAATAATTCAGAGTAAACCCCTAACTCACGCACACGACGCGCAATTAATTGAGTATATTGGGAACCAAAATCAACAATAAGAATTTTTTCTGTAGGTTTCATAAAATTTTAATTAACCGATAGGGTAGTTAGGCGCTTCTTTGGTAATGATCACATCATGCACATGACTTTCTTTCGCGCCAGCAGAAGAAATTTTCACAAAACGCGGATGTTCTCGCATCGCTGCAATATCCTTCGAGCCGGTATAGCCCATCCCTGAACGTAAACCACCCATTAATTGATGGACGACAGCAGACATAGGACCTTTATAAGCCACACGACCTTCAATACCTTCAGGCACTAATTTTTCTACGCCAGAAGAAGCATCTTGGAAATAACGATCACTCGAACCATGACTCTGCGCCATCGCACCGAGAGAACCCATACCGCGATAGGCTTTATAATAACGACCTTGAAATAATTCCACTTCGCCGGGCGCTTCTTCGGTGCCAGCTAATAAACTGCCGACCATAATAACGTGGGCACCGGCAGCAATGGCTTTAGCAATATCACCGGAAAATCGAATACCGCCGTCAGCAATAATCGGAATGCCGCTGCCTTTTAACGCTTCAGCAATATTGGCTACTGCAGTAATTTGCGGTACACCAATGCCTGAAACAATTCGCGTGGTACAAATAGAACCAGGACCAATCCCTACTTTTACCGCATCAGCACCTGCAGCGACCAAAGCTTTTGCCGCTTCACCTGTCGCAATATTGCCGCCGATAATTTGAATATCTGGGTAACGATTTTTTATGTAGGTGATGGTATCTAACACACCCTTTGAATGGCCGTGCGCAGTATCAACAACTAACACATCAACGCCTGCTTCTACCAAAGCGTCGACTCGATCAATATGCGCTTGGCCTGTACCAACCGCAGCACCCACACGCAAACGACCTAAATGATCTTTGCACGCATTCGGATAAGCTTCTGCTTTACGAATATCTTTCATGGTAATCATGCCGCATAACTGAAAGGCATCATTCACCACCAGAATTTTTTCTATCCGATGTTTATGCAGCAGACCTTTAATTTCTTTTGCTGAAGCGCCTTCTTTAACTGTCACCAATTTTTTCTTCGGCGTCATGATCACATCAACGGGTAAATCGAATCTATCTTCAAAGCGCACATCTCGACTGGTGACAATACCGACTAATTGTTTATCTTGCGCAACGACCGGTACGCCGGAAATATTATGGGCTTGGGTAATTTCTAATAATTGACCCACTGTGGTTTCGGGTGAAACGGTGATGGGATCTTTCACCACACCGCTTTCATATTTTTTTACTTTGCGCACTTCATGGGCTTGACGCTCTATAGGCATATTTTTATGCAAAATGCCTAAGCCACCTTCTTGCGCCATGGCAATAGCCAACCGACTTTCGGTGACTGTATCCATCGCCGCAGAAATCAGTGGAATATGGAGAGCAATATGACGGGTTAACTGAGTGCGAATATCAACATCGCGCGGCAATACTTCAGAATAAGCAGGAACTAATAAAACATCATCAAAGGTGAGCGCTTCTTGGTCGACACGTAGCATAATTTTTTCCATCGGGAGAACAGTAGGCGATAAAAGAAGCGCACCATTCTAACACCGGTAGGCTTTTTGGCAAAATTAAGTGGTCTATGAATTCTTTCTTTTCTTAATATTCTCGATATGGCAAGCAGGTTGCTGCATAAATTGGTGGCAGGCGGAGAGCATGTAGAATAAACAAGCCCTGCAAGGGCATAACATACCAGCCCAGGGCAACGCCCTGGTAATGAAAAGTACCAAAGAAAAGAGAGCCCTGTAAGGGCGAGATATATTTTATGTCACACCCTTACAGGGCTAACATAATTGCGGCATTTAATACCCAGGGCGCTGCCCTGGGCTAGCATGTTAAACCCCTGCGGGGTTTTATTTGAGAAAAGATCTATACAGTAAACTAGGAGTTAAAGGGGACAAGACAAAAGGAAAATATATATGCCTTGAACCCCATATTAGCTCAGAAGATTTAAAGCTCTACTGCAAGCAGCAATCATCATCTGTTTTGTGAACCTTTTTATTAGCCTCAGTTTTTGTGTAGCCTTTTTCTATCAGTTTATCTCGCTCCCTCCGCTGCGCGCGCTCTATTGCATACCTAGCCTCTATCTCAGCATCTATCCGTGCCTTTTCAGCCTTTTCAGCTTGCTTACTCAGGTACGCATGCGCTACGGGGTCTGCCTGCTCTAGATTTTGCTTAGCACGATCAGCTGCTTCCGTTGCTGATGCCACATGTGAGCTAGCCTCTCCTGCAGTCTGACGAGTACGGGAAGAAGTGCTTGAATTCACGAATTTCTGCAACTGACGCTCTCTATCCCCACCACCCACCAATCTTGGCAAACGATCATTAACCAATGCAATTAATTCTTTTGGGCAGTCACCGACCATTGAAGGAATTACGCGTCCATTAATTCCGGCTGAGACCTGAACCTGAGAAAGCTTCGCTGCTACCTGCTCAGATGAAAGACCGTATTCAACCTGAACGGATAATAAAATTTCCTGTTCATTTTGAGGAAATTTAGAAAAAATGGATGTGTCCGATGCAGCAGGCGAAGAAATGGGTGTTGAACTAAAGGGAGACACTCGCTGGGCTGGCGCTGATGTTGCTGCTACTAGTTGCAAGCGAGAAGAAGAAGCATCCTGCTGCTCCGCCGCTCTAGAATTATTTGTGGGAATTACTGGTTTAAAGTGAATTGACATATTCCATGCTTCCTTAATTGAATAAAAAGATAACGCCTTCCGTTGCATTTCAGTGATGCCACAAAAGGCAGCTGACCGTACCACCATCCTATATTTTATCGCAACTCAAATTTTGCGATATTGATCCGCTCAGTAAAAAATAAATTAGGTAGCGCCTCATTACTGCTGGTTGATAAATATTTGATGTTGTCATTGTAATGCTATAGTTGATACGACTCTTCGATAATAGGCACATGAATTGCTTGGCGCCGCCGCTCGTTTGGTGTAGCTTTCTCTGTAGAGTCTTCCTAAAAATTTTGGATATTATGAAACCCACCCTACAACTTAGAATCGGTCAGCATCTGACCATGACACCACAATTGCAGCAAGCGATTAAGCTACTGCAGTTATCAACCCTAGAATTACAACAAGAAATTCAAACTGCCATAGAAACCAATCCGCTGCTTGAGATTTCAGCAGACGAAACCGACGGCCAGCAGCCCCTAGACGAATTAAATAATGAGAATAATCCTACGTCACCAGAACCGCTGAATTATGGAGAAGACAGAGAAACCTCCGATCAAAACACCTCGCTCGATCACCAAGAATTAATTCCTAACGAACTGCCAGTAGATTCTGCCTGGGAGGATATTTATCCCTCCGCCACCGGCCAATCACACAACAGCTCAGGCAGCGATGATGAATTTAGTTTTGATGAACGCAATGCCAGCCAAGAAACTTTGCAAGACAGCCTAGTGTGGCAGTTAAATTTAACACCTATGTCAGAACTCGATCGCACTATCGGTGAAGCACTCATCGAAGCACTGGATCACCGAGGCTATCTCACCGTTCCCTTAGAAGATATTTTAGATATGGTGAAAGCCGATCCGCAATTTCAAGCAGAGGCGGATGAAATTGAATTAGAGGAAGTAGTTGCAGTACTGCATCGCATTCAACAATTTGATCCGCCCGGCGTAGCTGCCCGTGACTTGCAAGAATGTTTATTAATCCAATTACAGCAATTACCGGAACAAACCCCCAGACGCGCCGATGCGATTCGAGTTATTCAACATCATATTGATTCGCTCAGCCAACGGGATTTTCCTCAACTGATGAAGCGCAGCAAATTATCGGAAGCAGCGCTAAAAGAAACCCTACATCTAATTCAATCACTCAATCCTTTTCCTGGTGAAAAAATTCAACCCAGCGATACGCAATACATCACACCGGATGTGATAGTGAAACGAGAGCATGATCGCTGGACTGTAGAGCTCAACTCCGATGCCTTACCTAAACTGAAAATTAATTCCCACTATGCTGGATTAGCGAGCAAAAAAACTCATTCAGCAGAAGACTCTTCTTATTTACGCAATCATTTGCAGGAAGCACGCTGGCTAATTAAAAGTTTGCAGAGTCGCAATGAGACTCTACTAAAAGTAGCCACCAAAATTGTGGAGCATCAATTGGATTTCTTTGAGCGCGGCGCGGAATATATGAAACCGCTGGTGCTACATCACATCGCTGAAGCGGTGGAAATGCACGAATCCACCATTAGTCGCGTAACCACCCAAAAATATATGTTAACGCCACAGGGTATTTTCGAACTTAAATACTTTTTTTCCAGTCATGTGAGCACAAGTACCGGTGGAGAATGTTCCTCAACCGCAATTAGGGCTATTATTAAGAAGCTGATTGCAGCGGAAGACATGCGCAAACCCTTAAGCGATAGCAAAATTGCCGACCTACTGGGCGAGCAACAAATAGATGTAGCGCGTCGCACCATTGCAAAGTACCGAGAGTCCCTCAATATACCTGCTTCGAGTGAACGTAAACGACTTATCTAGGAGTACATAATGCTGATTAACATTAGTGGCCACCATGTAGATGTAACTGAAGCGCTAAAAGACTATGTAACCGACAAACTGAGCAAATTGGGGAGGCACTCAGAAAAAGTCTCCCATGCTGACGTCATACTCACCGTAGAGAAACACGTGCAAAAAGCTGAGGCCACGGTACGCACCAACGACTTCGAATTATTTGCTGATGCTATCGCTGAAAATATGTATGCAGCTATTGATAATTTATTAGACAAACTCGACCGCCAATTACTCAAACACAAAGAAAAAGTATTGGGTCGTAAGCATATTGATAAACCACGTAGCGCTGAGTTGTAATAATTTTTTGTATGGGCGCAATTTATTGCGCCCTATTTTTTGAAGCGCTCCTAAACCCAAATTCCATTTTCTGTCTGCTCTTCTAAATAAGCCTGATACTCGATGCGAGCTATCTCAGCATGATAGGCACCGGGAGGGGAATGCGCACCAATCAGTGATAATGCAACCGCCTCTGTGTCACTTGTCGCTATATTTTTCTCAAACTCTGCTAAAGATAATTGGCGTTGTTTCGCATATTTTTCTTTCAGATCTGTTGGCCACAATTTAAATAGCGCTCGCTGAAGCTCTGCCAAAGTTAGCCCACATTCTTCGGCCAGCTGTATTTTTCTTGCCTGAGGAATGCTTCGACCCCCTTCCATGATGTGTGCTTTTATACCTACATCCTTGAATATCAGTTTTTCTAGTTCAATCTTTGCAGTTTCTTCTGGCTTGATAACGGATAATTTCTCCGGCTGAATTTCGATTTTAGGCTCGCTTAAAACTAGACTCTCATGGGTAATCACTTCATTACTATTTATTCCCTCATCGGTTACACCATCACCAGAAAAAGTCGTAAATATAGCTACAGGGGATTTAATTGGTTCAGCTTCAACATGCTGATCAATACTCGCTGAAATATAATCCTTGTGTTGAGCCGTGGCTTGATCATCAGCTCTAGATACTGAATCAGAGGAATTAGCCGGAGAACTGGGGTGCGATTGTTGAGGCGTTGCTCGGCCAGCTCGATCTATTCCTCTCTTGATATTTTGAAATGGAATAGCAAGAAGTCTTACTGCCTGATTAACGCCGCTTGTTATTCCATCAATAATTAGTCTCCCAACGGGAGTAACGACGTACTTAACATAAGGAACTATCCATCCGCGCTCCACAGGCGGCAGTAATTTTGCTGTTGCCACTTGTTGATTATCAGCTGAGCTAGCCGGAGAACTGGAACGCGACCGATGATCATCAACATTTATTGGCGTGCTCGTTTTTCTGAGAAGAGCATCGCGCCGCTCAGAAGATAATGGAGATGCTGCCCTCTTACTTGCTGAGCGATCAGGGGCGATTAGCCTGCTTATGATTTCACCAACAGTCGGGTTTTTTCCCTTAATCCTCTCGAGGGCAGCAAGCTCTTTCGTTGTTATCTGATGTCCAGATGAACCCATATAATAAGTCTGCACAGGAGTATTTGATTTAGCATCTATCACCGCTGGGTTAGAGGCAACTTGAGAATCGCTCGACGCTCTAACAGGAACTGACTCTGTCGCTATTAATTTTCGTTCACTACCGCTACTACTGTCTTGAGAATAAACTGAACGAGCACTCGTTGTACGCTCTGAACACATACTCGATGTACGCGTACTAAACGTATCCCGATCCTTTTTTCGCCCGTCTCTGCTTTCTTTAAAATGCTCAGCCAGAGCACTGCGATAGCGCGCATAAATAGCCAGGGCAATAATCAAATTCTCTTTTTGCTTTTGAGGAAGCGTTTTATCGTCACGGATAATTTGGATGACTTCTGATACGCCACCTTGGCGATCTAAAACTTTTTTTAACGCCAGCTGCTGATTGATGGCTCGAAAAATTCCGTCTACCCATCTATTTTTGCTAGAAGACTTTACTGTCTCGCCAATTGCTTCATTTAATTTTTCTAAGGTGTCAGGATGAGAGGATAATCCAGCAAGCCAGTCATAATCTCCCTGCAAGTCAGCAGCTTTACCAAATAATGGCCTGCCGCTCAACGGATCACCTGCATTTTTAAGATAATGTTTTAGAAGCGGAAAGCTTTTATATTTAGCCAACCCTGAAAGACTTGTTGATAGTTGCGAAGACGCTACCGCAGAAAAAGGTCGAGCACTGTTGATGTGTTGCTCATGAGCGGCAATTAAGCTCGGCACAGTTGCAGTTGATGCGCGCATCGACTGTAAACTTTGAGACGGTACTCTCGATGTTACTGATGAAGATATTGGCTGAGATTTCTCTAAATTTGCTGTGCTGGGTACCAGGCTAGATTTTGTTTTGCTTTCTGCTCGCGGTGACGTCGGCGTTACGGACACTGGCAGAGTTGGCGCTCTCCCGTTGATAGTTGTACTGCCCATATTCTTCTCCACAAGTGCATCACAGATAAAGACTGCCGGCAGACTATTTCTTCAGCCTGAAATGGCAAGAAGCACACTTTACCACAAAATGACCACAAACCAACCAATCTCCCTAGCCATATTATTCAAAAATAAAAACTCGCGCCCTTAGTCGCAATCCGCGCTTGAATACCTTTTTGTTGCCATAACACATCAGCCAGAGTCTGTAACGACTGCTCCTCACCATGCACTAACCAAAAAACCGGTTGAGTTTTAAAATGCCCCGCCCAGTCTAATAATTGTTGTTGCCCGGCATGCGCAGAATAACCACCAAGCGTATGAATTTGGCTTTTCACCACAATTTCTTCACTGTTTAAATGAATTTTTTGTGCGCCATCCACCAACCGACGACCTAAAGTGCCCATTGCTTGGAAGCCAACAAAAATGACATGATTATTAGGATTCCATAATCGATAACGGAAATGATGACGAATACGGCCACCGGTACACATACCGCTACCCGCTAAAATAATTGCACCTTGCTTGACTTGATTAATGGCTTTGGAATCTTCCACTGATTTACTCATAGTCAGCGTGGGCAAAAATTCCATTAAACTACCACTCTTGTGATGATCTAATTCGGTCAGACTTTT
>CAXNEI010000001.1:0-14567 GCA_964201195.1 Gammaproteobacteria bacterium | reverse complement strand
CAGCTAGAAGTCTAGCTGACCCTTGGAATAATCCGAGAAAAGACTTGCTCTCACCCTATAACTTTCTACAATCAGCTTCTTTTACTGATTTTTTGGTATCCCTTTTATGCATCCAGCCTTTGAATTACTCCGCACCCAGACCATTCCTTCTCTACACATTGAATTTCAAGAGTACCGTCATCGAGTCACTGGGGCGCAGCATATTCATTTGCGCAGCAACCATGAGGAAAATGTTTTTCTAGTCGCCTTTCGCACTATTCCGATGGACTCCACTGGAGTCGCTCATATTCTCGAGCATACAGCCTTATGCGGTAGTCGTCGCTATCCCGTGCGCGATCCTTTTTTCATGATGACTCGACGCTCATTGAATACCTTCATGAATGCCTTTACCAGCAGCGACTGGACCGCCTACCCCTTTGCTAGCCAAAATGCGAAAGACTTTGATAATTTATTGTCCGTCTATTTAGATGCTGCCTTTTTTTCTCGCTTAGATCCCTTAGATTTTGCTCAAGAAGGTCATCGTCTGGCTCTCGAGTCAGCAGAAGACTCTAACAGTCCACTGGTTTATAAAGGTGTGGTATTTAATGAAATGAAAGGCTCGATGAGCTCTCCAGTTAATTATCTTTATGATCGCATTTCTACTTATTTATTTCCGACTACTACCTACCACTATAACAGCGGCGGTGATCCAGCGCATATTGTGGATTTAACTTACGAGCAGTTAAAAACTTTTTATCAAACTCACTACCATCCCAGCAACGCAATTTTTGTGACCTTTGGTAATCGCACCGCTGAACAGCATCATGCAGTCTTTGAGCAACTAGCGCTCAGTCATTTCTCTAAACTGGATAAACACTTTGAAGTGCCGCTAGAAAAAAGTTATTGCGCCCCCTTAACCATTGAAGAAGCCTATCCAGTGGATAAAGCCCAAGGCGAACAAAAACAGACTCATCATGTATTGGCTTGGTTATTAGATCCAATCACCGATGCACAAAAACGTTTGGAGCTACAACTGCTCAGTAATATTTTATTAGATAACAGCGCAGCGCCCCTACGCAAAGCACTGGAAACTTTCAAACATGCTAGCGCGCCCTCTCCTTTATGTGGATTAGAAGACGATCATTTCCAGATGAGTTTTATGTGTGGCGTGGAAGGCAGCGATCCAGAACAAGCGGAAGCGGTAGAAAAATGTGTGTTTGATGTGCTGCATGAACTGGTGAATAAAGGCGTGGAGCAACAGCGCATCGAAGCCGTATTGCACCAATTAGAATTGCATCAACGGGAATTAAAAGGCGATGGCTATCCCTATGGCCTGCAATTAATTTTGCGCCTATTACCTGCTTGTGTGCATCGCAGCGATCCTATGCCTTTGCTCGACATTGAAGCCAATCTCGCTTCGCTACGAGAAAAAATTAAAGATCCTCAGTGGATTCCGCAATTGATTCAAACGGAATTATTGAATAACCGCCATCGTGTGCGCCTTACTCTAAAACCTGATGCCGAATTACAGCAAGTTCGCGTGGCGCTGGAAAAACAAAAACTCGCTACCTTGCGTGAAAGTTTATCGAATACGCAAATTCAAGCGATCATTGCACAAAACCAAGCGCTGGATGCCAGACAAAATCAACCAGAAGATGATGCTTGTTTGCCTAAAGTAGGATTAGCCGATGTTCCTGCAGAATTGATTTATCCGCGTGCGGATAAATTCAGAGCGCCACATCCAGCAGGGCCTGTCACCCAGTTTAATGAAGGTACCAATGGCTTGGTCTATCAACAGGTGTTGTTAGATTTGCCGGAGCTTACGGCGGAAGAATTAGATTTGCTGCCTTTCTATACCGGCTGCATACCTGAGTTAGGCTGTGGTCAAAAAGATTATTTGCTGATGCAGGATCAACAATCGGCAGTAAGCGGTGGCATTCATGCCTTTTATCAAGTACGCAATAAAATTGATAACCTCAACACCACTAATGGCCATCTGGTGTTATCCACCAAAGGTTTATATCGCAATCAACAAGCTATGACAGGGCTGCTGCAAGAAACCCTAGAAAGCGTGCGCTTTGATGAACTGGCTCGCATTCGTGAATTAATTGCACAAGACCGTGCTCATCGCGAGCAAAGCATTACTCAAAATGGCCATAGTTTGGCGATGACTGCTGCCTCTGCCTACTTGGGTGTTATTCCTTGGTTGCAACATAAATTAGGCGGATTATTAGCGCTACAACAGCTGAAAAAATTAGATGACAGCTTAGAGGATAAAAATACCCTAGCTGCTTGGGCGAAAAAATTGACTCAGCTGCATCAAAAAATGCTGCGTATGCCGCGTCAGTTTTTATTAATTGGCGAACAAACCCATGTAGAGGCGATGCAAAATAGCCTGCAACAACATTGGCAAGCCAGCCAAGCCACGACAGAAAAATTATTGCACTGCCCCGCTCCACCTGCACCGACTTCGCAAGTGTGGCTGACCAATACCCAAGTGAATTTCTGTGCGCAAGCTTATGCAACTGTGCCTTCTAGCCATGCCGATTCTGCTGCGCTCACCGTATTAGGCGGTTATTTGCGTAATGGCTTTTTACATCGCACCATTCGAGAACAAGGCGGCGCTTACGGCGGCGGCGCGGGCCATGATGCCAGCAATGGGGTGTTTCGTTTTTATTCCTATCGTGATCCACGCTTAAGTGAAACTCTAAAAGATTTTCACTCTTCGCTTCAGTGGTTATTTGATGCGCCACAAAAACCGGAGCAATTGGAAGAAGCGATTTTAGGCGTTATTTCACAATTGGATAAACCTGGCTCACCGGCGGGAGAAGCTAAGCAAGCTTTTCATAATGAATTATATGGTCGCACAGAAGCCTTTAGAAAAGCCTCGCGTCAGCGTATTTTAGAAGTGACGCTAGAGGATTTGCGTCGAGTGACAGAAACCTATTTGCGTCAACCTGCGCAGACCGCTGTCATTACGCAAACTGAGTCCTGGCAACAGCATAAGGATCAATTGGCGTTGCAGGAATTTTATTTATAACCGGATATTGATTAGCAGAGTAATCCGTTCACCCTGAGCTTGTCGAAGGGTCAGCTCAACTGAAGATAGGCTTCGACAAGCTCAGCCCGAACGGCTTATCCTTTAATTTACGCAACCTCAAAGGATTAAATCATGGAAATGAAAACCCTGCACAAACACGCAATCCAAATGGATCACACGCCTACACTATTAGAGCTACCAAAAGGCGCAGTGATTCGTCGGGTAGAATATGTCACCCAAGAAAAAGGCATTTTTATGTGGGTAGAAATACCTATAAAAGTGAATCTAGAAAAAAACCTGCGCAAATTTAAAATTTTTAAAACCGGTGATGCGGTGCCTAACACCCATATTTATGTGGGCACCGCCATCGATGCCTTTGCGCCAGAAGCTTATCATTTATACGAATCGATTGAATAATGGTTTGACTGCACAAAAAAACATCGTACAATGCGCGCTGATTCAGGGTATCGACTCTCATTTTTTTTGATTAAGTAGCCTATCAAGAAATACTCTTATGACCAGCGCAAATGTTGTTTCCATCGAAAAATTACTCCTGCAAACCAGAGGCATTCAATCTTCAGGAATGAATCCTTTTGTGGACACTTCTCTCACCAATCGAAAAGTCCGCGCAGTTATTGATGCATTTTGTACTCAACAAAAGAGCGATAAAGCGCAGCTAAAAAAAATAGCTCATGAAGTTTTGCGGATCGCGATGAAAAGATGGAATCAAGATTCGGTGGATCAACTACCTTTCGAACATTTTCATGAATACGCTGCTCACATCCTTAACAAACTTACTCTGCCCACAGCATTAAATGCTTTTATTGAATCCGTAGCCACCAGCGTTTGGCAAAATTATGAGGCGAAACAACAATCCCACGGACTTTCTCTTGCGCAGTGTATGTATGAATTTAATTTTCTTTATCGCGCTGTAGGTGTGCATTCAACGCATATAGAAGAGTATCTGCAACATTATTTTGCTCGCACCCTTAGTAGCTGGGAAAAACAAAAGCGAGAGCAAGCGCATCCAGCGATTCAAAGCTTCCCTGAATTTTTTAGTCAGCACACTAAAGACACCGCAAGCCGTATGTTGTGGTGGCGGCTATAAAAAATGCACGGCTCTGAACAACCCGTTCGCCCTGAGCTTGTCGAAGGGCTAACTACTTTTTAGGATAGGCTTCGACAGGCTCAGCCCGAACGGAAAAAAATTAAGCTTCAGCTAATACAGGCTTTTTCTTCTCCGGCTTATTATTTTTCTTTTTCACCTGCATCTGCGGATGTAACTCAGCAAACAAAGCACAAAATTCTTCGGTTAATTTATGAGTCGGCGCGAAATGAATTAGCGGAATACCACGATCATGGGACTCCCGCATTTTTACCGAGGAAGAAATAAAAGTATTTAATAGCGGCAAACCTTCTTCGCGCAACTCTTGCACAACCCGCTGCGGAAAGCTCGCTCGAGGTTGGAATTGATTGACGATAATGCCTTCCACCGTCAACTGACTATTATGATCTGAGCGCGCTTCTTCCAAATTTTCCAACAAGGTATACAAAGCCTGACGAGAAAACTCATCGCAATCGAAGGGAATCAAACACGCATTAGCAGCGATCAGCGCCGACAAAGTGAAAAAATTATACGCTGGCGGCGTATCAATATACACCGCATCGTAGCCCTCTAAATTTTTCAGCAAATCACGCAATTTATAAATTTTATGTTTGGCTTCTAGCTGCGCCTGCAAATCACCTAATTTAGGATGCGAAGGGATAACATCCAAATTCTCAAACGGCGAAGCATGCACATAAGCCCGTGGTTTTTGCGACAATAATTTAAACGATAAGGTTTCAGCAAAAAATCCGCCGATATCCAAGCTACGTTTGGCTTGAATAATTTCTTCAAATACCTCACGACCTAACAAATACTGTGAAGAATTACATTGAGGATCTAAATCCACCAGCAAGGTTTTTAATCCCTTAGCTGCACTGATCGCCGCTAAATTGGATGCAATGCTGGATTTTCCTACGCCACCTTTTTGATTGAATATTACGCGCTTCATAAAGATCCCCTATTTCATCATCATAAACCAAACGATCACCACTAATACTAAACCCAAGCCTAACTGAAGAGAATGACTGCCTTCTTTTTTCTCCATCCAGAGACGCATTTTTACCAGCTCATCTAACAACGCTGCTTGTGAACGACTTTGTTGGCGAATTTCACTCAGCGCATCGCTGGAAAAGCGAGAAAAACTCTGTATATTTTCCGCCCACTGACTTGAATGCTGACGCAATGCCGAAAATTGTTTAATGACCTGACGATAATCTGGCATCCATTCCTGCAATAAACCAGTGATCCAATGCCATAAATTAATATCCACCGCCAACTGAATTAAATCAGCGATAAGTTGGCGATTACCAGTTATTTTAAGTTGCGCTAATAGCGTCTGAGAATCTGCTGATTCCCCCAGCAGTAACCAAACAAATTGACTGGCCGGCACATTAACCCTGGCATCCACCACTCCATCAAACCGAGTTAAAATTTGCACCCCTTCTTCGCATAATACAAGATATATCGAATAATGCGGATTATGGAGTTTAATTCTGATCACTTTTCCCGCGTACGGCGTAATAGTTTGAGCAGCTTGCCGGTGCTGAGCCAAAATATGATTAATAGCCGTTTCAATCAATCCCACTATAAACAGCGGCGTCATTGATTCACTACTTGCTATGGACATACTGCTCCCTAAATATGGCGAATAAAAAAATTAAATCGGCGCACACTGAATAAATAAACACATAAGCATCATAACGCATAGCGGCGACGCAAAAAATAGCGTTACCGCAATGAGTTTCACCCGCTATAATGCTGCGCGGTACAATTTTTGTGGAATCATCAATGACCCTCAGCTTTACTCAAAAGGAAGTTCGGTATTTGCCCAAGGGTTGGTTCATTTGGCGACCGGCTCAGCGACAGCAATGGAAATTTTGGCGCGCACATAATCTGTTGGTCAATATTATTACCGCTGTCTTTGAATGCCCCAGCAAAATTCTTGAGTTATACCAACAGGAAGTATTAGTAGCGCAAGCCAGACAAACCATTGCACCTTACTTAGATGAAGCTATCGATGAATTCATGATTAAATATTACCCGCTTTGGTGGGAAAATATTCCGTTATTACTAAAACACCGCATTTATCGGCAAGCACAAAAACAATTACCCCTCTTTTTAGATAATTATTTTGATGCTTTTATTGATCGCGCTAATGAATTATTGGACTTTAGTGATCTAGTAACAGAGCGATTGCAACAGCAACCTCTGCTAGTCAATTCAGTGAATCGCATCATGCGATCGATTTATTGCCGAAACCTTTTGGGATTAAAGCCAACCTCCTCAGCTTTAAATCAATTAATCACCGAGGAATTTCTCAGTCCCAACAGGCTTATTCAAGGCATTTTTACCGGTGCCACGCCTTCCAAAGCAAAACAAATCATTCACCAACAACTCAAATTGTGGGTGGAAGGACCGCTGTTGAAGCCTACACTACAGTGGATGTTAGGTTTCCAGGGTTATTTATTTTTTAAAAATCGGTTGACTGATCAAGTGATTCAACTGCTGCAACAGTCGTTAATACCTGCTGATATTCAGCGAGAACGCACCAACCGACTACAAGAATATGGCATGGATCAACTCAAAAAATTTTCATTTAAGGAAAAAACATGGATGAAGTAGCAGATTCTGCTGATCAACATTTTTCCCTTTTAATTATTGATAGTGATGCCGCTAGCGCTCAAGCACTGACTCACCTGCTCCATCAGTTGCCTCACTACAGCATACAAATTACCTGTGTCCAGCAAGTCACTGAAGCAGTTAAATTAGTCGCTCAGTATTTATTCAAAATAATTTTTGTCGATCTCAGCGAAGTGGAATCTAATCCACTAGGCATCCTAGATACTTTATTAGACGAAATTCCTGGCGTCAGCTTGGTTGCTCTTCTCAATGAACAACAAGAACCCCTCAGTACTGCATTACTCGAACGTGGCGCCCATGATTATCTAGTTAAAACCACTTATTCCCTGCCATTATTGCAGCGCATGTTGCGTTATTTACTTAATCAACAAAAAAGTCATCAGGTACTCTCCGAACTTGCTCATACAGATGCACTCACAGGTTTAGCCAATCGCTATTTATTCCATGATCGAATAGCTCAAGCCTTAATCCGTGCAGAACGTAATAAATGCCAAGTGGCGGTATTATTTATTGATCTCGATCATTTTCACGGCGTCAATGAACAGCTAGGTTACGAGATAGGTGATTTTTTATTGAAAGAAACTGCTTTGCGCATCATTAATAGCATTCGCCGACAAGATACTGTCGCTCGCCTAGGCAGTGATGAATTTGCGGTTATTCTAGAAGGCATTCATGAAGCAGCTCACGTAATGAGCGTCACTCGGCAAATTTTACAGGCTTTTAGAGAACCCATTGCTGTAGCCAATGAAGCGGTTTTTATCTCCATGAGCGTTGGTATCGCGCTATCAAGCAATGAACCAGCAGACCCGCGGCTATTAATTAAACAAGCTGACATAGCCCGCTATCGAGCAAAGGAAAAAGGCCGGAATACCTTTCAATACTTTATGCCAGAACATAATCTTATGGCGGAACAATGCCTACAGTTAGAGCAAGCAATGAACTACACGCTGGCCAAGATTTTTTGCCCTAAGCCTTCGCAACCCAAGCAAGAATAGATGTCATTATGATATCGCATAACGATGTGCATACAATTTATTGGCTAATAGCCTAAAAATTAAGCTATGCTTCTAGCTGAACCAAAAAGCAGGGCGCAGCTCATTGCAACAGAACCTTTTACAGATATCCACCGAACGTTATGGCTAAAGCACCGAATCAACAGCAGCAGGATCTCTATGCATTTATTGTGCAGCATGCGCCTATTCCTGCCACTGCGCACTTCCAAACTTGCCAAATAGCCAGCGCACTTTCCCTTGATCATCTAGTGGCTTACGCAGATATCGGACCTTCCGGTATTAATGCTACTTTAATTGTGTCGCTGCCCGAACACTCTAATCAAGTTTACATCGCTATTACTGATCACTTTCATCCGGCTTTCTGCGAGTTAGTCGCCCGCTTTGATGCAGAAAGCGAAAGCAATGATGCTGTAGAAATCCATTCCAGTATTCGCCTAAGAAATCCTTTTTTTAATCAAGTGGGCTGGCATGCGATTTTATTTGCTCACGTAGCCGAGCTGATCGAAAACTTTCCTGAAACTGCTAAAATCAATAATGAGCATTACGTCTTTAAGCTAATCACCTGCCTCACACAGAATGAATTTGAATTTGCCCAGCGCCGTGGATCCATTGCCTTATTGCAAGAGCTTTATCGTCAGCGCAGAAATTTCTTAAAGTTCATTCAACCCAACTGGAATTTTATCTCCGATAAAACATTGGCTGCAGAACCTGCCGATACTGTTTCCTATGAGCCAACGAATGAAATACATTTAACCCAACGTAACAGTTATTCTCGAGCTATTCGCGCTGCTATTCAACAACAAAAAGCAGGCTACAGCGCACAGACTCCAGCCATACCGCAAGATTCACAACTGATCCAAGCAGTAGAATTTGTAGTAGCTCAAGTGCTTAGCTCTCTTGGCATCGAAGCAAAAACAGAAAATGCAGGCAAACCTCGCCCCACAAAAGGATTTAAATTTTTGCCTGTCAGTGACAAAATGTTCATGATGGGCGAAATTATTTTGGGTACAAGTTTATTGGTCGGCGGCATAGTGGTCGGATTGCTACTGCTAAAAACTCGCTTTCCAGCGGCCAGTATTTTTCCAGGAATTTTTGCCACGGCAGGCATTGTCACGTTAATTGGTGCGTATCTGAGTAGAAAAAACTGAGGAGTAGTTGTATGAGTTTATTTAAACCTGATGCATTGACCGAAGCTGATTTGCATGAATATGGTGATGACACGGATCCAACCTTGCACTTTTCCACCGCTATGCGACCTATGGAAACAGTAGCAACCACGGAAATCCAACAACCAACGCCGCTGTTTAGTTCTCCGCCACAGACTGAGGAGCCCATGGCACCAGCACACCTCGAACCTATTCCTGAAACGCCTATGATGGCAGAGCAAACAATAATGAACTCATCGCCCCCCACCCAACCCATCACTACACCTTCTATTTCTGCCGAACCCGCTATGCAACCCTATGGAATAGAAAAAATTATTCGACTGATCCGCTCCTCACCTTCGCAAGACAGTGAGTTAGTGATTTCCATTATTCTGCAAACGCTGGAGTCTGCGGGAATTAATACTCACACCTTACTGGTTGATGCTGCAGCGAAAGAAGATCAGGCACAATTGGCTATTCAAAAATTAGAGAAGGAAATTCAATTTCTGGATGCGCAAATGAATGAGCGCCGCCAACAAATAGAATCGCTTTCCATCTTGCTGGCAGAATTTAGCTTAATCAAAGGCAAAATTGAGCAAGCGACGCACAGTTAAAATCAACGAGAAAGAACATGGCAGTTAAAACAGCATTAGTCGTTGATGACTCGAAATCGGCACGCCTTCTCCTGCAAAAAACCTTAGAAAAATTTCATATTCAAGTAGAAAGCTGCGCTTCTGTGAAGGAAGCGCTTGTACTGCTTGAGCATAAACAACCAGATATTATTTTCATCGACTACATCATGAGTGAAGTGAATGGGCTTGAAGCTATTCCGCTGATTAAAAATAAATCCTCCTGCTCCACTATTCCTATTATTATTTGTAGCTCTCAAGAAGATATTGAGTATCGCGCACGCGCACTAGCTCATGGCGCATTTGATTTTTTACCTAAGCCTTGCTCACCGCGCTATTTAGCCCATGTGCTGCAAAAAATATCACCGAATTTTCCTGCAAAAACACATTTGCCTGCGCCAAATAATACTGCGGCCTTTAATTTAGAAGAAAGCTCCCTTGATCCCTCCATGCATGAAGCTTTTCGCAAATTATCCCAAGCCAAGAAAGAAATTACCCACAATAAATTACAGACACTGCTTGATGAGCGACTCAGTCATCTGCGTCGAGTATTGCTATTAGAAATTGAAAGCTCAGTAGAAAATGCTATCCATAAAACGATTAAACAATTTGAGCAACGCTTAGATTCTCTAGTAGAAGAACGTATTACAGCGCAAATGAATGCAATCGCGGAACGCTTAAGTGAGTCAACACTGAATAGTATCATTGGTGGAAAATTTGAATCTTTTAAAGAAGATCTCTCGCAACTACTTGAAGCATCGATAAAAGACATTCACGCAACATTAGAAAATAGCTCAGCGCCTTCTAAAAAATTATTAACTGATGTTAAACATTTAGCGCGCTTTACTGCCTCCCATCATGCAGCCACCTCTGCAGAAAAAATTGTCCGCGAATCAGCTAGGACCATTGCTAAAACAGTCTCCAATGAGCAATTAAATGAAGTTTCGCAAAAAACACTCGAAGTGATGACGGATCGATTACAACCCAGAATAAAATTAACTCAGCGCCTGTCCATGGGCGCTATTGTTCTCAGCGCTGCTGCGCTTATTGTTATGTTGCTCACGCTTGCTCAACAGCATAATTAAAATTTAAATCGGTACCCCACTATGAAAACGAAATTCACTGTCCGGCTGCTCAATTAATTGATTTTCATGCTGACGAAAAAAATCAATACGCGCCGTTAAATCATTCGCCGAATATAATTGCGCTAATTTTAGATAATCCTCAAAATGACGGGCTTCAGACTTTAAAAGAAAACCATAATATTCACTTAATTCCACATCATCCAACACCTGAGTTAACGCATAAAATCGTTCACAAGAACGCGCTTCAATAAAGGCAGAAACAACTAAGGTATCGGTTAGCCGCGCGGGTTCATGGGTGCGCATATGTTGACGCAAACCTTGCGCATAACGAGAACCGGTCAGCGCATAAAATGGAATCGCTCTTTTTCTAATAAACAGCAACACCTGTTCAAAATGTTTTAATTCTTCTCTGGCCAACTTAGATAAAGGCCTAAGCAATTCCTCTTTATCTGGATAACGATATAATAAATGCATGGCGCTAGCCGCTGCTTTTCTTTCGCAGTGGGCATGATCGATTAATAACAGATCAATATTTTCCTTGGCTTTATCTAACCAAGCACTCGGTGTTGGACAGCCTAAAAAATCCTGTATTCGCCGGATGGCATCTAATAAACTACTTTTCATTAACGCGCTCTCAAAAATAATTGAAGGTAATGGATGTCATTCTCACACAAACTAAAAAACCACCTGGCTGCGTTTATTATTCGCACTTTGGGTTGCCTGCCACTCTCCTGGCTGCGCCTGTTGGGCTATGGGTTAGGCTCACTCTTCTGGCAAACAAAATCATCAGTGCGCAAGGTATGCGAAACCAATATTGCTACTTGTTTTCCACATTTAACGACCGCAGAAAAAAAATCCTTGGGCCTTGCTAGCCTGCGCCAATCCGCCGCCACCTTACTGGAAATGATGGGTTTCTGGCAACACTCTCTCGCCTATGGTCGAACCTTTATCAAACAAGTTCATCAAGAATTTTTGCTCGATCAAGCGCTAGCAGAAAAGAAAGGCTTATTATTAATTTTACCGCACCTCGGTAATTGGGAATTAACCAATCACTATATTACGCAAAAAACGCCCATCGTTGCGCTCTATCATCCAGCAAAATTATCAAAAGTAGATCAGCTTATTTATGCGGCGCGCACTCGACCTGCGACAAAAATGGTGCCCACCAATCGTGCAGGCGTAAAAGCACTGTATCAAACTTTGCGTCAAGGCGGCACAGTAGTGATTTTGCCGGATCAAGAACCCGAATTAAGCGGCGGCTGTTTTGCGGATTTTTTTGGCGTATCGGCATTAACCGGCGTATTAGTGCCGCGCTTATTGCAAGGCACGAGTGCTCAGTGCTTATGTATTTTTACGCTATATCATGCAGAAAATAAAAAATTTGAAACCTATATTACTCAACCTGATCCAGCAATTTACGACAAGGATTTAACTAAAGCGACCAGGGCTCTCAATCATTCCATTGAACAGTGTGTAGAAAAAAATACCGCGCAATATCAGTGGACTTATAAACGCTTTAAGCAACGCCCAGAAGGAGAAGAAAAGGTTTACCGCTAATCCTCTATTTTTATTAGCGCCAAAGCATGCTGCGCAATCATCTGTTCTTCATCAGTAGGAATAACCCAAACCGAAATACTGCTATCCGGCAAACTAATGCAGCATGCATTTTTATTATTAAGTTCTGGCGCTAAACAAATACCAAGCCAGGCGGATTGTTCGCAAATTTTCGCGCGAATTTCTGCTGCGCTCTCACCAATGCCCGCGGTAAAAACGAGAGCATCTAAACCACCCATAACGGCTACCAAAGAACCTATTTCTCGCGTAATGCGATAAATAAATAAATCGATAGCTTCCTTTGCCTGCGCATTATCGCTTGCCAATAATTCATGCATATCACCACTGATACCTGACACACCCAATAGACCCGATTGTTGATAGAGTAAATTTTCAATTGCCTCGACTGTCATATTTTTTTCTTTTAAACAATAGAGGATCACCGCAGGATCAAGTGCGCCACAACGAGTACTCATCAATAAACCATCCAAAGTACTAAATCCCATGGTTGTTGCGACGCTTTTCCCCTTCACTAATGCGCAAAGACTGGCGCCGCTACCGAGATGCGCCACAATCATTCGTCCGCCAGCTGCTTGCGGTGAAATAGAAACAAGCTGTTGTGCAATATATTCATAGGACAAACCATGAAAACCAAAACGCATAATACCTTGTTCAGCAAACTCGATAGGCAAACCATATAACCGAGAAATTCGTGAGTTGGTGGCGTGAAAAGCGGTATCAAAACAGGCCACTTGAGATAATTTCGGATAGCGTTTTATTAACAGATCAATCGCCATTAAATTTTTCGGTTGATGGAGTGGTGCTAATGGAACTAACTCACGTAATTGTGCAACCACTTGTTCGGTGATTAATTGAGGCCCTAAATAACTAAGCCCACCATGAACCACACGATGCCCTATAGCAGTGAGTTGGTGTGGCTGTAGATAAGCCTCTATCCAATTAATTAAATAAATGAGTAGCTCGTCATAGTCACTGGCTTGCTGCCATTGGTGCTCTGCCAACAAGTGATTTTGATTATTTTTAGCAAAAAAATGCGGATGAGCGCCGGTATTTTCTATGGTTCCTTGTACAACTTTAATCAAAGTCTGCGTTTTATCTCTAGTAAACAAGCCAAATTTAATACTCGAAGAACCACTATTTATAACTAAAATATAAGGCAAAGCAACGTGGCTCATCTTCAAACACTCCATTTCCATTCTAGAATTTCTGGCATATCCACACCCTCTTCATTAATGTATTTTCGATGTGCGATTAATTTATTGCACATTAATTTTTTTAGTTTTTCACCTTGCTCACCTAAGCCAGGAACTCGATTCACTACATCCTGCACCAAATGAAATCTATCTAAATCATTTAATACCGTCATATCAAAATAAGTCGTAATAGTCCCCTCTTCTTTATAACCTCGCACATGAATATTAGCGTGATTGGTGCGACGATAGGTTAATCGATGAATTAACCAAGGATAACCATGAAAAGCAAAAATAATGGGTTTATCTTGGGTAAATAAGGCATCAAAAGCTTGATCACTTAATCCATGTGGATGCTCTTCTTCCGGTTGCAATTTCATTAAATCTACTACATTAATGACACGAATTTTTAATTGCGGCAAATGCTCGCGTAAAATAGATACGGCAGCTAAAGCTTCTAACGTAGGCACATCACCGCAACAAGCAATCACCGCATCCGGCTCACCACTTTCATCGCTACTCGCCCATTGCCAAATCCCAATTCCGGCAGCACAATGTTTTTCAGCTTCATCGATAGTGAGCCATTGTGGTGCCTGATATTTTCCGGCGATGACCAAGTTAACGTAATGTCGACTTCGTAAACAATGATCCATCACGGATAATAAACAATTCGCATCAGGCGGCAAATAAACGCGCACCACGGAAGATTTTTTATTTACCACATGGTCGATAAAACCGGGGTCTTGATGGGTAAAACCATTATGAGCTTGCTGCCAAACATGGGAAGCAAGCAAATAATTCAGTGAGGCAATTTTTTTTCGCCAAGGTAATTCTGCGCTGACCTTTAACCATTTCGCGTGCTGATTAAACATGGAATCAATAATATGAATAAAGGCTTCATAACAATTAAATAGCCCGTGTCTTCCAGTCAATAAATAACCTTCGAGCCAACCTTCGCATTGATGCTCGCTGAGCATTTCCATCACTCGACCATCATGACTAAGCAATTCATCATTTTTTTCTGTTCGCGCCTGCCATTGCCGATTCGTTGCTTTAAATACTGCATTTAATCGATTGGATAAGGTTTCGTCGGGGCCAAAAAGTCGAAAATTTCTCTGCACTTGATTTAATTGAATGACTTCGCATAAAAAATCTCCCACTATCTG